>JAFGCX010000030.1 GCA_016932415.1 Candidatus Krumholzibacteriota bacterium | reverse complement strand
GATCGAGATCTTCATCTCCGTCATAATCGGCCAATAACACCTCACGAGGCCCATTTCCGGCAACACAATTAACAGCCGGAGAGAATGTGCCATCACCACAATTCGTCAAAATGGAAACATTGTCGGAAGCCCCGTTTGCAACGGCCATATCATTGTCCCCATCACCATCCATGTCGGCTAAAAACACAGATTGTGGTTCAAGGCCAACACTACAGCCACCAAATGGGGTGAAAGCCCCATCGCCATTGTTCTTTAGAATAGAAATGTTGTCAGAGAGTTTGTTCGCCACAGCTAAATCATTATCTCCATCTCCATCAACATCGGCAGCGAATACAGACCGTGGCTCATCACCAACATCATAATTGACACATGGAGAGAACGTGCCATCACCATTGTTTTTAGAAATAGATACAATATCAGAATTCCAATATGCGGTTACTATATCAAGATTACCATCATCATTAAAATCTGCGGCACAAATATCTATTGCTCCATTTCCCGATAATTCATAAACCGTTTGAGAGAAGGTGCCATCACCAAAGTTCATTAAAATAGAAAGGCCTGCTGGACCCGCAGCAGCCAAATCATTATCTCCATCCCTATCCAAATCGGCTGAACATATTGTTAAACCAAATATTAAATAGCCTTGAGAGACTCCTGGAGAGAAAGTTCCATCACCATTATTCATTAAAATCTCAAAACCAGTCATAATATTTAGTGTTGCCAAATCATAATCTCCATCACCATCCAAATCAGCCGAGCATACGTCTGACCTCTTGTCCATGATATCGTCGTTATATTCCCCTAGTACGTAACAAGCCCTCGAATTGAATATAGGATCAAATCCATATGATTCATTGAATCCAGACACAAAGAAACAACATGCGCAGCCTATTATAACACGTCTAAATATATTCGTTTTTCTTTTGATGATATACCCCCCTGCTAAACCGATATGTAAGAGTCATTGTAGCATATTAACAAATAGAATTTCAACGCGTCCAATTTGTAACCAATAGGATCAGAGGCTTGCAATGTGATGCCCTTTACCTTTCCCCTCTATACTAAGCCATGACTTCTAAACGAGTAGTTTGAAAGGGCTCTTGCCCCCATCTTTGGACCAGAACCAAGCACGATCTGCCAGTTTATATATGACTTTCAGAAACCCAATATACTGAAATTATATTTAAGATGATCCCCCTCCAAAGAGTCCCAAAACCGTTTCGCATTATATCACATAAAGATTATCAATTACAACCCATCTAATTTGTAATCAATAAAATCTGGTTTTGTCAAACTGGTGCCCTCCCGGTGCCTTTTCCAGCTCTTAGGCTATAATGAGGCCACCAGTTCCTACCACCTAATTCCCTATCTCTTTGATTTATTTGATAAAATATGGTGGGTGGTGCCTGAAATATGGCTTGAGGTCACCTGCGTGTAAAACAGGTGACCTGACGGATTGAACTGGTATGGGCTGCTTTTAAGACCGTCAGCCTCAAATCCTCAAACGACATATCAGCAGATGATAATCAGATCATAATTGAAAAAGATCCGCCGTTTCAATCGTACGCCAGGCGCGTCTCTTCATCAGTCATCACCGGGGCGGTTATCTCGTCCCACTTCGGACCTTTCCAGGTGCCGAGTTCTTTGTGGACCTTCAGGTATTTCTCGGGTATCGGATGCGTCCCGTATACGACCTCGAGGCCGTATTTTTTCGTTATATAATCTGAAAAAGCGGTGATGCGCGGGCAGGGGGGATATCCCACGATCAGGCCGGTCGCGAGATGAACGATATTGGCGCCGTTTGATATCATCTCGTCCACGGTATATTCGACATTCCCTCCAGGGCAACCGTCGCAGCTTGTGTATCCGACGAGCTCTACATCTTTTCCCCTATATCTGGCGAACGCTCCCTCTCTGTTCTTAAGGGACCTGAAGCATTTCCCGCCGGCACATCGGCGATACCGGTCGCAGATGATTATGCCGACTTTTACTTTCTCTTCCATGATCCTCTCCCTTGCAGTTATTCGACCCGCGCGGCCTCGACGATCAGCCTCTCTCTCAGTGACCGCCGCCCTCTATCATCCTGACGGCGTGCGGAATCACGCCGGCTAAAAGCTCAGCGCAGAACGAAGCGCCTTTTACAGACCCCGGCAGATTGATTATTATCGTTCTGCCTTTCATTCCGGCGGTCCCTCTCGAGATGACGGCGTTCACCGTCTGGACGCATGATTCTCTCCTTAAGTATTCGGCGATCCCCGGGATCATCCTGTCGCAGAAAGATTCGGTCGCTTCGGGAGTGTTGTCTCTCGGACCGAGCCCCGTTCCGCCGGTTGTCACGATCACATCATACGACGATGATTCGGCGAATTTCTTCTCTATTCCATCCCTGTCGTCGGAGATCACGGCCCTGTCGATATCGGCCGACGCGATCCTCTCCGACAGCGCTTTCTCGATCGCCGGGCCGGAGAGGTCTTCGTACTGACCTCGCGAAGCCCTGTCAGATATCGTAAGTACCAGTATCCTCATCCCTGATCACTCCGCCTTTCAATACTTTCGCGAATATCCCCCTTTTCGGCATGATACACTCCCCTGTCTGCTCAAGGATCGCGCAACCGCTGTGGCATTCCTTCCCGATCTGCGTCACTTCAAGACAGACATCGCCGATGCAAAGGACCGTCCCCACGGGAAGCGCCGCCAGATCGACACCCCGGGTGGTTATATTCTCGGCGAAATCTCCCGGGCCAAGAGTATCGAGCTTCTCCTTCATAAAGGCGATATCCTCTTCGGCAAGCAGCGATACCTGCCTGTGCCAGTCTCCCGCATGAGCGTCCCCCTCGATCCCGTGCCCCTCGAGCAGGACGATCTCCCCAGCAGGGATCTTCGGTTCTCCCTTTTCCCTCGAGATATTCACCGACACGACTGTAAATGTCCCTTTCACAGCTCTTCCTTCTTCTTGCTCCTTAAAACGATATCTCCGATGATCATATCCCTGTCGACCGCTTTGCACATATCATATATTGCGAGCGCAGCCACCGAGACCGCCGTGAGGGCTTCCATCTCTACGCCTGTCTTCGCCGCATTGACGACGGTCGCCTCGATCTCTATCCTCTCTTCCTGAATATCAAATTCGATATTAATGTTATCGATCGGAAGGGGATGGCAGAGGGGGATAAGATCAGAAGTCCTTTTAGCTGCCATGATCCCGGCGATCCTCGCCGTCGCTATGGGATCACCTTTCTTCAGCAGCCGATCTGAAATCATCGCTATCGTCTCTGTCTTCATCCTGATCGAGCCGGCAGCCACGGCAGTGCGTTTGACGAGCGCTTTGCCCGAGATATCGACCATCTTCACTTTTCCTTCCTGATCGATATGCGAAAAATCCATCTCCTATCCTCCGATCTGATACATCGATCTCGTGCAGCAGGCAGTACCCTGCAGTGGTTTTTCCGAGACAGCTTTGAGAATCGATTCTTTGATATTATTCATGTCGACTTTAATCTCGTCATCAGAAAAAAGACAAGGTTTTAAAAATCCGTCAGCGGTCAGCCTCAGCCTGTTGCAGTCGGAGCATGGAGCGGGCCTGTCGAAAAGATCGACATCGCCGATCATCTCATCCCTGTTATAAAGGGAAAAATGCTTGATAGTCTGAAGGACAAGCCCCTTCTCCCTGCAGAATCGGCGCATCGTCTCCACTTCATCGAGAGAAGTATCGCCAAAAATAATCATGTTGATCTTGACCGGATCCAACGCAGCTTTTTTCGCCGCCTCTATACCGGCGAGGACATCGGCGATATCGCCGCCCCGTGTGATCTCTCCGAAGCGGACAGTGTCGAGAGTGTCGAGGGAGATATTGACGCGGCCGAGCCCCGCTCCCTTCAGTCTGGCAGCAGCGTTTTCGCTGAGATAGACAGCGTTTGTCGTCATTGAAAGGTCTTCGATCCCTTCGATCCTACCGAGCATCCCGACGAGGCGTTCAATATTCTTCCTGACCAACGGCTCGCCGCCGGTCAGCCTGATCTTTTTAATTCCGAGACGGGCCGCCTCTTCCGCTATAGCCGCTATCGATTCGAAACTGAGGATCGCCTCGTGCGATTTGAGAGAGATCCCCGATTCCGGCATGCAGTAGACGCAGCGATAGTTGCACCGGTCGGTTACCGATATCCGAAGATAATCGATTTTTCTTCCAAACCTGTCTGTCAACATTACCCTTCGATTCCTTCTGCTTAAGGTCACCACCATCAGCCAATATAACAATTGGAAAGTGATTAGTCTTGGATATTTTTTCAATTTTATCAGGTTGCCCGCCGCTGACAGGCGTCTCTCACCTTTTCGTGAACATGGCCGCGGATAATGAAAACCGGTTGACATCTTTTAGCTGATATGAAAGCATCAGTGCCGGTCTGTTGATTAAACGTCCCGCGAATTGGTCTGGACGTAAAATAAAAACTGCAGGGAGGCGGTTCGATGTTTAAAAGAGTCCTTATGGCCACGTTCCTTATCACAGCGATATTCCATTCCGGCGCTTCGGCCGGCGAGCTCGAAACGAAGATTTACGGATACGTACACGTCTCTGTTGACAACCTCAGCGACGGAGATGAATCGAGCATCTATGTATCTAGTAATACTTCGAGAATCGGGTTCAAAGGGTCTCTTCTGCTCGACAACGACCTCTCGTTCTTCTGGCAGATAGAAAACCAGGTCAATTTCGATGAGACGGGAAAGGATTTCGCCAGCAGGGCGACCTTCGCCGGCATCTCCGGTGATTTCGGAAAAGTATATTTCGGCCGCGAAGAGACTCCATCAAAGATGCTGTACAGAAAGATCGATCTTTTCAGCAACTATATTGGAGACACAAGGAATATCGCCGGCGTCGGCGGTTACGGATTCAATCTCAGAGTCGACAACGCCATCGCCTACAAGACTCCTGACTTAAGAGGCATAAACGGTTTCGTCCTGATAGTCCCCGAAGAAGGGGAAGATGAGACTTCGTTTCTTAGCGCGAGCATGATCTACGAAAAATCTGCCGTCTTTGCCGGAATATCGTATGAACAGCATGGAACGGCGTTGACTGAATTCGACGACAGGTCGGAAAACGGCCTTCGCCTTGCCGGAAGCTACAGCTGGGAGAAGTACCGGCTGGTAGGATCTTTCGAGCGCCTCGCCAATATCAACGGCGCAAGGGATGTCGGTCGAAAGACATTCGGGCTAGGCGCGAGTTTCAAGGCTCATGAAAAGATGATACTGAAAGCTCAATATAATGTGACAGGCGGCCTCGTCGTCGACGGCGACAAGGTCGATGATACGGGGGCGAAAATCGTGACTGCGGGCATCGATCTTCCCGCTGGCGACAACACGAAATTCTATGGCGCCTGGTCGGTAGCGATTAACGATCCGGAAGCTGATTACGCCTGCACAGGTGGCGGCCATGGCGAGATCGTAGTTCCCGAGATCGGCGATAACCCGACGGGGCTGTCAATCGGGATCATTCACAGGTTTTAAAGTGATTCATTTCAGGTCAAAGGGGCGCCGGTATTTCTGGCCGGCCCCTTTTTTTTCAACCGGCGCTGCCGTCGACTCAGCAGGTGAGGATGACGTCGATCTCCTCTCCCGCCTCCACTCTTGAAACACCTGTCTCGATCGCTATGATACCATCAGCCGCGGCGAAAGCCCGGATATGGGCCGAACCGTGATATTCCACCGGCCCGACTACGCCGGGCGAGACGAACCTGACAGGAATATGTGAACGCCTTCCAGTCTTCCTTCTTGTTATCGCCCCGGCCAGAACGGCCCTCACCTCCCTGTGCCTGTACTTTGAGCCCATCATGGCGAATCCAAGCGGCTTGACGAAAAGTTCGAAAAGGATGAAAGTCGAAACTGGATTCCCGGGCAATCCAAAGACCGCGGTCTTGCCCCTTCGGCCGAAGACCATAGGCCTTCCGGGCTTGACGGCGACCTTTTCGAAATAAAGTTCGAATCCCTTTTCCCTCAGCACGCCGGGGACAAAATCGTAATCACCCATGGAGACTCCGCCCGAGAATATAAGCAGATCGACCCCGCCGGATACTCTTTCTATTATCTCCCCGACCGCCTCCGGAGTATCTCCGACGATCCCGAGATAACGCGGATCGAACCCGGCG
Source organism: Candidatus Krumholzibacteriota bacterium (assembly GCA_016932415.1). Lineage (NCBI taxonomy): Bacteria > Candidatus Krumholzibacteriota > Candidatus Krumholzibacteriota bacterium. The sequence goes on along the minus strand of JAFGCX010000030.1, from coordinate 62,357 downwards.
CGGGCAGCCTGGCTGAAGAGCTGGTACCCGTTGCTGTTTCTTATCATCGCGCCTTCAGGCTTTTCGTCCGGCTCGACGAGTTCGCTTCCGGTAGCGGCGATCCCCATGACTGGCCTTCGGAAGACTTCGACGGGATCGCAGCCTACCGAAGCAAGAAGAGCGACCCTGGGGGGGTCGATTATCGTCCCCTTTTCAAGGACCAGATCACCTGTTCGGATATCCTCAGCCCTGAAGCATATATTAACCGCTGAACTTTCTTTAGTGACAGTCATATGACCGTCAGCCTCTTCGGTATGCTCGACCATTACCACGCGGCCTGCTCCATCGGGGACGGCGCCGCCGGTCATGATCCTCGAGCATTCGCCTTTTCCCACGCTCTTTTTCGGATAGACGCCTGCCGGGATCGTCTCGATGATCCTGAGACTGGCGCCAGCTCGGAGGTCCTCGGTTCTGACGGCAAAACCGTCCATCGCCGATTTATTGAACGGAGGCATATCTATATCGCTGCGGATATCGCCCGCGAGGACCCTTCCCGCGCTCTCTATCAGGGGAACAGTCTCATTCCCCGTCAGATCAGCCGCGCCGATCACTATTTTCAGAGCTTCTTCGTACGATATCATTTTCCATGTTCCTCTTCGAAAGATCCTGCGAGTCTTATGATCTCCAGCGCGACCTTCCGATCGACTCCAAGCGATTCGCTTATCCTGTCGACCTCTTCGCCTCTGAGACCCTTTCCCCGGATTATATCGGCCTTCTTCCTCGCTTCTTTCGCCGTCGGTTTATCCTCGCCGCCGGCAAGAAAGATCGCCAGGTCGGGATCTATCTCGCGCAGTATCCTGTTGCTCTCGATCACGAGGTACCGGCGGCCGTTGTTTTCGGCGGCGACAGTTTCTAACGCTGTCCCCTCGGGATAGAACCGGTTTCCAAGTCCCTCCTTGCGCGTCCCATGACCTATCTTGACATGAACTGCGTCTTCGAGGATCGATATGATCTTCAGTGCCAGTCCTGTCTTTCCCACGTTCGAATGCGAACCTGATATCACTATCACCTTCATTTAAAACACCCGAGCTGGCAATTGGAGATCCTTATATCATTCCTGTTGCAATACCTGCTTATATCGCTGAGCCTGATCCCGTAATCGTCGGCGATTATGAAAGCTTTCGCGCATGAGAGCTTTTTCCTTCCATCTTTCGTCTCGACCGCCGCATCGATCACCCTGCCTAGTTCTTCCTCACTCATCATATTCTCCTTCTACGAGTTTTCTGAGAAATCTTTCATAAGCGTTTTCTATATCGCCGTCGACCGCCCTCCTGTATCTTTTCCACGCGTCCAGAAGCTCTGTCCCGAAAACAGTCAACCGCGAAGATCCCCCATCGCGCCCTCCCCTGGAGCGGTCCACAAGCCTTCGGCCAAGCGCCTTCTCCGCCTTTCTTATATCTTCCCAGGCCTTGCGATATCCTCTTCCGAGCCTTCTCGCCGCCTCCTGGAGCGAACCGTGCTCGCGCACCGCGTCGAGCAGCTCGTACCTCCCATCGCCGAAAAGCCCTCCCCTTTCAGAATCGTAAAGGAAGAGTTTCGCCCGGGGTTCCATCGACACTAGACCTCCATTATCCTTACCTGGTCCGCTCCGAAGGAAAGATAAAGGTCGCTCCCGATCCCTATCGCTCCATCATCGAACCGTTGAGCCGGTATGACAGCCGATATCTCCACGTCAGAATCAACGACGATCTCGATACCGGACCGCACCCTGCTTATATCTGTCACTCTGCCACTGAGGATATTCATATCGTTATGGGAAGGCTTGTCACTGGTCAGGACTATATCCTCGCTCCTGATTATCGCGAAAGCGTCCCCCCCGGCGATATCCGTAGAGACGGTAAAGTTCGCTCCGCCCGTTATGAATTCTGGCTGAGCGCCGCTCGCGCCGCGCCTGATCTTTCCCCTGAAAAAGTTCTTTATCCCGACGAAACCGGCTACGAATTCAGATTTCGGATGGCGCAGGATATTTTCCGGGGTGTCTACCTGGACTATCGACCCGCGTTCCATCACCCCGATCCTGACGGCGAGCGAGATCGCTTCTTCGTAATCATGGGTAACATGGATGATCGTTATTCCATTTCGGTTCAACCGTCTTAGGATCGCCCTTATCTTCTTGCGCGTGTTGCTGTCGAGCGATGAAAGCGGTTCGTCGAGAAGAATGCAATCCGGTTCGGAAGCGAGCGCTCTCGCCAGAGCGACCCTTTGCGCCTCTCCGCCGGAAAGGGCCCCGGGCCTGCGATCGAGGAGTGGTTCGATCTCCATCGATCGGGCGAGTTGACTGATCCTTTCCGCTTCAGCAGCACCTTTTATCCCCCTCGCGCGAAGGCTGTAGGCGAGGTTCTGCCTGACCGACATATGCGGAAAGAGAGCCTGGTCCTGGAACACAATCGCGATCTTCCTCTTCTGGATCTTCTCATCTGTGATATCGATGCCGCCATGCGTGATAGTGCCTCGGTCGGCGCGGATGATCCCGGTGAGGGTCTCCAGCAGGACTGTCTTTCCCGTTCCCGAAGCTCCGAGAAGGACGAAATATTCCCCCGTCTCGACTGTGAAAGAGATATCGTCGAGCTGAAAATCTCCGAGTTTTTTAGACAGCCCCCTTACTTCAAGCATCATCCCTGCTCCTTGCGATCATCCGCATCGCGATGAAGAAGACGAGACATATAGTGATGAAAAGAACGGATACGGGCCTTGCGTATTTCAATCCAAAGGCGCCGAACCGTTCATATATCAATACCGGCGTTATCATGGGATGATAGGCGATCACAAGAACCGCTCCGAATTCGCTCATCCCTCTCGCCCACATCAGTATCAGCCCGGAGAGAATCGATCTCCAGGCGAGCGGCATCGAGATAGTACGGAAGACTCGGAAAGGTGAAGCTCCGAGATTCAACGCCGCTTTTTCAAGCTCCACCGGAACTGCGGAGAAGCCATCGCGCGCCGCGTTTACGAGATATGGTACGCTTACAAAAGCCATCGCTATCATTATCCCCGCGTATCCGCCAACGAATGGGATGCCGGTTTTCTCGCCAAGAGAACCGAGGGGAGTGTTCCTCGATATTACTCCGAGCAGGGCTATCCCGGCGGCTGAATGCGGGATGACGACCGGGATATCGATGATCCCGTTCACCAGTTCCTTCAGGGGAAAACGCTTTCGGGCGAGAAGATAGGCCATCGGGACCGAAGCTATAGAAAAGATGAGAGTAGCCCCCATCGATGTGGCAAGGGTAAGCCATATGCTCGTCCTCACCTCACCCTCACGCGCCGTATCGGCAAGCTCTTCCGGCGTCACGTTAAGAAAGAGACCGGCAAGAGGAGCAATTATAAAAAGCAGGATCAATCCGCCGAGCGCGGCGAACAGCAGGTTGAGCGGCTCTACCGTCCGCGTTTTTCTGATCCCCTTTTTCACCTGCCCCATTTGATCCTTTCGTGACTTCGCCATGCCTCTCAGGTCCCAGGTTCTGTGGCGAACCGTTTCAACCGGTCGGGGATAAAGCGGTACGTCTCCGCCGGCGAAGGAACGACCGACGGTTGTCCGCATTCCTCCATGATAGCAAGTCCCTTTTCAGGATCGAGGAGGAATTCGAGGAACGTGATGGCAAGGTCGGTCTCCGGAGCGTTCAGAGGGATCGTCACGCCGTAGATCATCGGCGCTCCGTATTTAGTGATCGAGCTGCCTGGTTCTTTTCCGGTTATCTCGACCGAGACTGTTTTATAGTGTTCCGCAAGCGCTGCCTCCCTGAGGTTTATCTCGAATGGCAGCATGAGATACTTCAGGCCATGCTGGCTGGCGACCGATCTGTAGATGAAAAGGTAATCGATCGCAGATGCTTCCAGAAGGGCAAGAAGATCGACCTCCTTCGGCCTGATATACCTCTGATCCTTTGCCAGAAGATCTCTCGCGAATCCTTCCCTGCCGTAAAAAGCCTCGGCCAGCCTGACTGTTAAAACAGTCCTGTAACCGCAGGGGTCTGAATCTGGATCGGACCTGCCGTAAGCGACATCGGGATCGAGGAGGATATCGAGCCAGTTTTCAGAATCGATCTCGACCGATCTTTTCGAATCCTCGTGGAAAGCTATCACCATTTCGTTGCTTGCGAATTTTATGCTCCACGTGGCATGGTCAGGTATGAGAAGGTCATCGATCACCGTATAGTCGGCCGAAGCCATGATATCGCATCTGCGGCCAAGATCGCTTATCTTTCTCGCGCAGACCCTGCTTCCCGCCGATTCGATCAATATCTTCACGCCTGGATGTTCGGCCTGATATGCCTCGGCGATCCTCTTGAACGGGACAGAAAGGGAACCGGCGTGAAAGATCGTCAGTTTTTTCTCTTTTGTGCCACCTGTCCTCGTACAGGAGGAAATGATCAGGATCAACGAAAAGAGAAGTATCCCCCTGAATATCGCCTTTCCAACTGCAAAAGGCGGAAAGATGACGCCTTTTTTCTCGCGGGATTTTCCCGAAATGACATTGATCATTTCTTCTCCAGACCTGCTTTTTCTCTCGGCTTTTACCTTTTTATTAAGATATCACCTACAGTTTCATCTATTACTGAATTAATAAATATCATAAAATTTCCTTTTGTCAACCGTTATGTTATTTTGTACATAACGCAAAATTGCTGCGGCAGATAACGGAACCCCAGAGGTTTCAACCTTCTAACATCCATATTATCATAGCATTATATTTTTATAATATTTTCCGGCAGCCTGCTCAATCGAAGGTTGAGTCATCGATTTTCTCCTTTAAAAACCGGTCGAAACGGTGTATATTTGGAATCCTGAAAAAAATAAACCTTACAGGAGGCCGAATCAATGCCGGATAAAGATCTTTTGAAGATGAAAAAGGCGCATAAGTCGCTTTGCGAGTTTACATTTGAAGTGATCGATCTTGATAGAGGATACGCCAGCAGGGCTCTGAGGGTCGATCTCGATAAGAACGAAGTGACCATCCTTCCAATATCAGACCAGATGAAGAAACTCTGGACCGGTGGAAAGGGATTCGACCTCTGGCTTATGTTCCAGGAGATAACGGCAGAGACGAAATGGAACGACAATAACAACCCGATCTGTTTCTCCCAGGGGCCTCTCGGAGGGACTACATCTTTTCCCGGTTCAGGGAAAACGATTGTCACCTCCCTCTCCCCCCTTACCAAATCTGTGATGGACTGCAACGTCGGCGGCTGGTTCGGGCCGTATCTTAAGTTCTCGGGATTCGATGCTCTTGTCGTCACCGGCAAAGCGGCCGAAGATGTGATAGTAGTCATCGATGCCGTCACAGGCAGGGTATCGATAGAGACAGCTCCGGAAGAAAGCATAGATTCGCATCTCCTTGCTGAAGAATTGACCGAGATGTACGCCGACGATGAGCTCGACATGAGAAATATCGCCTGCGTCACCGCTGGCCGCGGAGCGCAGCATACTCACATGGGAGTGCTGAACTTCTCCTTCTTCGATTGGCGAAGGGCTCTTCCCAGAATCAAGCAGGCGGGAAGAGGCGGTATCGGAACGGTCTTCAGGGACAAGAATATCAAGGCGCTCGTTCTTAAGAACAGGCAGATAACTCCCGCCTGGAGGATCGAAGAAAGCAAGGCCGCGAAAGATGTCACCCCAAAGAAGATCGCCGTTCAGACTTCCAAAAAGGATCTCGACGCGATAATCGGGATCATTGAGAAGTGGCAGAGCGACCCTGAATATGTCGTCGAGATGATGCAGGACATACAGGATCGTTTCCGATACGTCTCGAAGACTGCCATCGATGAAATATGTAAAAAGACGGGGAGGCAGAAAGCGCACCTCTATCATATCGCCACATTCTACAAAGCATTCAGCCTTGAACCGAAAGGCAAGACGATCGTCCAGGTCTGCATGGGCACGGCCTGCCACGTGAAAGGTTCAGCGAAAGTACTCGAGTCGTTCGAGCGCGCCCTTGGCATCAAGGCTGGAGAAACGACCGGTGATATGAAATACAGCCTTGAGGAGGCGGCCTGCCTCGGAGCATGCAGCATCGCCCCGGTGGTGAGGATAGGCGAAGAACTATACGGCAACGTGCAGGCTAAAGACGTAGCGAAGCTTCTTAAGAATGTCGAAAAGGGCAAAAAAGGATCACCTGCAGCCAGGGAAGACTCTGACATGACCGCCATCCGGATAACCCCTGAGGACCTCGACAGGATCAGCGCCAGAAAGAAAAAAGAAAGCTCCGGTTACAAGGGGATCCTTATGGTCTGCACTGGGACCGGATGCGTATCGGCGAAAGGCCCCGCCATCCGCGACAGGCTTGTAGAAGTCATTAAGGAAAAAGGACTGGAAAAGGATTATCTCGTGACAGGCACGGGATGTCATGGGATATGCGCCAATGGACCGATCATCCTCGTGCAGCCTCACGGCATATTCTACCAGAAGGCAGGCCTTAAGGATGCCGGGGATATCATCGACGCCCTTGTCGAAGGCAAGACTGTCGAAAGGCTTCTCTACACCGACCCTGTCTCGGGCAAGGCTTGTCCGAAGATCGAAGATATTGGATTCTTCAGCAAACAGCAGCTCGTCGCCCTGAGGAACCGCGGACTCGTCGATCCTGAACAGATCGACGATTATATCGCCCGCGGAGGATACGCCGCTTTGAGAAAAGTCCTGGCGGGCGGGAAAAAAGAGGATGTCATTAAAGAAATCATCGCTTCCGGCATAAGGGGCCGGGGCGGCGGCGGATTTCCCACAGGCATCAAATGGGAATCAGCGGTCAAGGCGGCGGCGGAAAAGGATGAAGAGTTATATCTCGTCTGTAACGCGGATGAAGGAGGCCCTGGAGCTTTCTCTGACAGAAGCATCATAGAGGGCGATCCCCACTCGGTGATCGAAGGAATGTTGATAGGCGCCTTTGCGACGGGAGCGACCGCGGGATATATATATACGAGGAAAGAATACCCCCTCGCCATCGAGAGGCTGCGGAAAGCGATCGACCAGTGCGTCGATTACGGGCTTATCGGCGATAACATTCTCGGAAGCGACCTCTGTTTCGATATCAATATCCATCGCGGGGCGGGCGCCTTCGTCAGCGGCGAATCGAGCGCTATTTTCGCTTCGATGTCGGGGAAAGCGGGCGAACCGAGGCCGAAATATCTGCACAACTTCGAATCGGGCTTCAGGGGCAAACCGACGATCCTTAACAACGTCGAGACATGGGCGACTGTTCCGGTGATAATAGATCGCGGAGCCTCCTGGTTCTCCTCGATCGGCATGGGCGATGTAAGCAGATCGGCTTGGGACGGATCTTCCGGAACGAAAGTCTTCTCCCTCACCGGCGCTGTAAATAACACCGGCCTCGTTGAGGTCCCGATGGGCACGACTCTTCGCGAAATCATCGAGGATATAGGAGGAGGAGTCCCCGCCGGCCGGGTTTTCAAGGCTGTTCAGACTGGAGGACCTTCCGGGGGGATCATTCCCGCGGAAAAACTCGACCTGCCTGTCGGTTTCGATTCTCTGATGGAGGCGGGATCGATGATCGGGTCCGGTGTTCTGAGCGTGATGGACGACAGAACATGTATCATCGATGTCGCGAGGGATTCAATCGCATTTCTCGCCGATGAATCCTGCGGAAAATGCACCGCCTGCCGCGAAGGACTACACCATATGAAGATCCTGCTGACGCGAATATGCGGCGGCGAAGGAAAGACGGGTGATATCGAAGCTCTTGAAGAATTGTGCCGGACGGTGCGGGACACAAGCCTCTGCCAGCTCGGCGGCTCTGCTCCAAATCCGGTGCTCAGCTCCCTTGAATATTTCAGGGAAGAATACGAGCAGCATATCGACGAAAAGAAATGCGCCGGTGGCAGATGCAAGGCGCTCATCAAGTACAGCATCGACGCGCAGAATTGCACGGGTTGCACCCTCTGCGCGATCAACTGCCCGGTCGACGCCATAACGGGCGAGAAGAAAAAAACGCATCATATCGACGGCGATAAATGCATTAAATGCGGGATCTGTTATGAAAGCTGCAACTTCGACGCGGTGGAGGTGATATAATGGCTACGACAAAGATCAATATCAATATCGACGGAAAAGATATCGAAGTAAAAAAAGATGCCTTCCTGCTCGAAATCCTCAGGGAAAGCGGGATCAAGGTGCCTACCCTCTGTCACCACAAGGACCTTACGCCCGCCGGAGTCTGCAGGCTTTGCGTCGTCGAGATCGAAGAGGATGGAAAAAAGAGGATGGTCACATCGTGCAACTATCCCGTCCGGACTGCTATCAGAGTCGAGACAGCTTCCGAAAGAGTCAAAACTCACAGAAGGAACCTCGCCGAAATGTATCTCGGGCGCTGGCCCAACGTCCCGGTCATCCAGGGCCTGGCAAAGATGTGCGGCGCAACCGACAGCAAGAAATACAAAAGCGACCTCACCGACGAGAATCCGAAAGCATGCGTCCTTTGCGGCCGCTGCGTGCGCGGGTGCGACGAATTCGCGATGGAACGGATAATCGATTTTGCCGGCCGCGGCATAGACCGTCATATCGCGATGCCGTTCGGTGAAGTCGATCCTCACTGCATCGGCTGTACATCATGCGCTTATACCTGTCCTACCGGCGCCATCGAGATAATAGACGACCTGAACCATCCGGTCGATCCTAAGATGATCAGGGATTACGGCATGAAGATAACCGCCGAGATGGCGACTCTCGACAAGGACCAGTGCAGGATGAGGCAGGTCGGTACGGCGAACATCGTCGATGTCATGGATAAATACGACCTCCTCCCCGTCCTCAATTACAAGTATGGTTCTCATAAGGAGACGTACAAGATCGGTTCGAGCATTCTCAAAGCCAGATACTTTACGCAGGATTTTCCTGACGGATGCTGGAAAGGATGCACGATGGCGTGCGCCAAGACGATCGACGGCTTCGTGCTGAAGACTGGGCCGTACAAAGGCGATGTCGTGATGGTGGACGGCCCTGAATACGAAACGGCTGCGGCCGGGGCCAACATGGGATGTTTCGATGCCGATTTCGTGGCCGAATTCAACTTTTATTGCGACACGTACGGCGTAGATACGATCTCGGTCGGCACCTGCATGGCTTTCGTGATGGAGTCGTTTGAGAACGGCGTGATCACGACGAAAGAGACAGGCGGCAAGGAGCTGAAGTTCGGGGCGAAGGACGAGGTCCTCGAGTGCCTCCACGAGATGGCCCGAGGTGAAGGGTTCGGCGTTGAGGTCGGGATGGGTATCCGGTGGTTGAAAGAAAAATGGATCAGGGAACTCGGCGCAGACGCTGCGTTCCTGCAGGATATAGGGATGGAGGTCAAGGGGCTTGAATATTCCGAGTATGTCTGCAAGGAATCCCTCGCGCAGCAGGCCGGTTATACAATGGCGGTAAAAGGTCCTCAGCATGACGAAGCATGGCTGATCTTCATGGATATGGTCAACAACCAGATCCCCACCTTCGAGGACAAGGCGGAAGCCCTCTATTATTATCCGCTGTGGCGGACCTGGTTCGGCCTGCACGGCCTCTGCAAGCTTCTCTGGAACGATATTGTACCGCTCGATAACAAGAAGTACAAACCGCAGGAAGCGGCGAAGGTCCCCGGCCACGTCGAGGATTTCTTCAAATTCCACGAGGGAATGACCGGCATCGCACTCGATGAGGAAAAGATGCTTGCTCAATCAGCCAGGGTACATAACCTCGAGAGGATAATGATCAGGATGCTCGGATTCGGTACTCGAAAGGACGACATGCCTCCGTACAGAGCTGTCGGACCTGTGACGAAGGAAGAGTACGAATCGCGGGCGGACAAGTATTACGACAGGCAGATGAAAGAGATCATCGGCATCGATCCGTCGGGCAAGAGCACTGAAGAAAAGATGGAGATAACAAGAAAATTCCGGATGGATCAGTACAACAAGGTCGTCGACGCGGCGTACAAACGCAGGGGCTGGACGAATAACGGCGTACCGACGATCGCAAGGCTCAAGGAGCTCGGAATCGATCTTCCCGAGCTTGTCGCGATCATAAAGGACGACCAGGAATGATCCAGCGGAGATCATGAACCGGCAACATGTAACGATCGATGGCTCCTGAGCCGGAGAAACGCGTGGAAAGAAAAAAGATATCTCCCGTCTTCGAGCGTAACGTGCCAGGCTCGACCGAAAAGATGCTTGAGAGCTGCGTCGGAATAGCAGGGTGCGGAGGGCTCGGATCGAACGCCGCTATAGCCCTCGCCAGGGCTGGGGCGGGAAAGCTGATCATTGCCGATTTCGACGTCGTGGAACTTTCAAATCTCAACAGGCAATACTATTTCCGCTCAGATCTGGGAAAGCCAAAGGTCGAAGCGCTTTCCGCTCACCTGAGGGAGATCAACCCTGAGATCTCGATAATATCTCACCAGGCAAGGATCACTCCCGCTTCAGTAGGCGAGATATTCTCCGGCGCGGATCTTCTTATAGAGGCGTTCGACGACGCCGAGAGCAAACACTGGTTGATAGAGACGTGGTGCGGGTTATTTCCAGAGAGGCACCTGATCTGCGCGAGCGGCATATCGGGAATAGGCGATTCTTCTTCCATCGTCATCAGGTCTTCTGGAAAGATACATATTATCGGCGATGAGACGACCGGCTCCGATATCGGGTTATGCTCGGCAAGGGTAGCCCTTGCCGCCAACATGCAGGCCAATCTCGCTATCGAGATAATCGCGCGCGGCGAGGTATGATAAGATGATAACAGTCAATCAAAGAGACAGGGTCAAATGGAGACCTGGCATGACCGTACAGGATATTCTCGATGAGATGGGATATGATTACGCTCTTATCACTGTGACTGTAAACGACAGGCTTATCCCCGAAGACGACTACGAGACGCACCTGATCGAGGACGGAGAGTCAGTGACAGTCTTCCACCTCGCGCATGGCGGTTGATCTTCGCGGCCAAAGCTTCACTTCTGCGGTTCTTCTGAATCAACCACGATCTTCTTGCCGAAACTTACCACTTCGTCGTCGCGGTACCCGAGTTTTCTGTAGAATTCTATCACGCCTTTATTGTAAGAGCGCACCTGCAGGTTGATCTTCGGACATCCCCTTTCGGCGATCATTGCCTCGACCGCTTCCATCATCTCACGTCCATATCCCATTCCCCGGTACTCGGGATGCACGGCGAGGTAGTTGATCCATCCCCTGTGCCCTTCATACCCGCCCATAACCGAAGCGATCACCATGCCGCTTATAAGGCCCGTGAGAAAAAGCTCCGGATCTACCTGGAGTTTCCTGTCGATATCTTTCGACGGATCGTACCACGGTACGGTCAGATTGCACCTGCGCCACAGATCGACCACTTCCGCGCGGTCGTTTTCCCTGAAAGCTCTTATCTCGATCTTTTTCCTTCTCACCGTCACGCTCTCCCGCGCCGTACGCCGAAGCGGTTCTTTTCAGCGAAAAAAGGGGACCTGTTAAAAGCGCCCAGGTCCCCTCGAAAGACTCGTTCTTTTTCAACCAGGTACCTGATCAATCACCGCCCCTAGATCAATCCTCTTTTCTTCAGAAGCGGCTCGATGGAGGGATCTGCTCCCCTGAAACGCCTGTAAAGGACCATCGGGTCTTCCGATCCACCTTTTCCGAGGATGTTCTCCCTGAACGATTCGGCAAGCTTCTTGTTGAAAATATCGGTCTCCCTGAACGCCTGGAAGGCGTCCTGGTCGAGGACCTCGGCCCACATATAGCTGAAATATCCCGCAGCGTAATCTCCACCGCCGGAGAAAATATGCCTGAAATAGGTCGAGCGGTATCTCGATTTGATCTCCGGTATAAGACCGAGTTCCTCGAGAGCTTTATTCTCGAATTCCCTGACGTCGTGTTCCACCGGAACCGAAAGGGAATGCCAGTACATATCAAGATACGACGCGGCGAGATATTCAGTCGTGGCAAATCCCTGGTTGAACTTGCTTGACTTTTTCATCTTCTCCACGAGCTCATCGGGAATGATCTCTCCGGTTTTGTAATGTTTCGCGTAGGTGGCGAGTACCGCGGGCTCCCCCGCCCAGTTCTCCATGATCTGCGATGGAAGCTCGACGAAATCGGTCGCTACCGCGGTGCCTGACTGTGCTTCATAAGTACAGTTGGTGAGAAGACCGTGCAGTCCGTGGCCAAATTCATGGAAGAGGGTAAGGACGTCGTCCCATGTAAGGAGCGCGGGCTGGTCCGCGGTCGGTTTCTGGAAGTTGCCGACATTTGTGATCACCGGCGTGATCATTTTCCCGTCCGTATCCGACTGTTTTCTGTAAGCTCCCATCCACGCGCCGCCTCTCTTGCTCTCGCGTGGAAAATAGTCGGTGTAAAGGATACCTATATGATCTCCGTTCGCTTCCTTGACTTCGAAGACCTTGACATCCTTGTGATATTTCGGGATGTCCTTCCTCTCCGTGAATGTGATCCCCCAGAGCTTGTTTGCTACTCCGAAAGCCCCGTCGATGACGTTATCAAGCACGAAGTACGGTTTTAACATCTCTTCATCGAGATCGTACTTTTCTTTCTTCACCTTCTCCGAATAGTACCACCAGTCCCAACTCTCCAGCTTGAAATCCTTGCCTTCCTTGTAGATCATCGCCTGGAGCTCGGCGGCTTCCTCCTTGGCTTTTCTGAGCGACGCGGGCCAGAGCTTGTCGAGAAAAGCGAAGACGTTATCGGGGTTCTTCGACATATTCTCTTCAAGGATGAAATGAGCGTATGTCCTGTATCCGAGGAGATTCGCTTTCTGCACCCTGAGCGCCGCGATCTTCGAAAGGATCTGCTTGTTATCGAATTCGTTGTCGTTATCACCCATGTGATAGTAAGCCTTGTATATCTTCTCCCTCAGGCCGCGTTTTTCCGAATACTGGATAAAAGGTATCATGCTCGGTTTCTGCAGCGTGAAGAGCCACTTGCCCTCGTACCCCTTCTGGGCGGCCGCTTCCGATGCGCCCGCGATGATGACGTCGGGGAGCCCGGCGAGGTCTTCCTCTTTATCTATCACAAGCTCGAAAGCGTTCGTCTCTTTCAAAACATTCTCGGCGAACTGAAGCCCGAGGAGGGAGAGTTCCTGGTTGATCTCCCTCAGTTTGGCCTTTCCCTCTTCATCGAGATCAGCCCCTCCCCTTACGAATCCCTTGTAATAATCTTCGAGAAGCCTTCTCTGCGCGGTATCAAGACCGGATTCATCTATCTTTGAATATACCGCCTTGACCTTTCTGAAGAGATCCTCGTCAAGGGAGATATTATCCTGGTGCTCGGCAAGCCGTGGTCCCACTTCCTTCGCGATTCCCTGCATCGTCTCGTTTGTATTCGCCGAATTAAGGGCGAAAAAGACGTTCGCGACCCTGGTAAGCATCGAACCCGAAGTCTCGAGAGCTTCTATGGTATTCTTGAAAGTCGGAGGATCGCTGTTGTTGATTATCGCCGCTATCTCTTCATCATGGACCCTGATCCCCTCGGTAAAGGCCGGGATATAATGTTCTTCTTTTATCTTGTCGAAGGGTGGCACTCCGAATGTCGTATCGAATTCGGAGAAGAACGGATTCTGATCCTTCGCCGCGCATGAAAGGACCATCAAGGCGACGACGAACAGAAGGAGAAGGCGTTTTCGCATTTTTGCGCTCCCTGATTAAATGTGGACTGCCGAAGCAGATATCCCGTCTGGCTGTTCCGCTGGCTGTCACTCGCTCGGCGGAGAGCCTTTCTTCGCTATAAAAGAACCGGCCGCGGCGAACGCGGCCCGAATATTCTAGATGATTTCCCGCCTGGAATCAACCGTTTTACCGATTATTTCATCCCCGGCTTCTCATTTCGCTCCGCTGAATCGACTGTCTCGGCTATTCTCCCGCGGCGGGTCTCTTCCCTCTTTGCTGCTTCTATCCACCCGATGAAATTCCTTCTGTACGACGGAGCCATATTCCGGAAGTTCTCAAGAGCCATTTTTCTTTTCGACAGGGCAGCCTCAAGGTCCCCCGGAATGATATCGGGATCGATGATCCTCTTCCCATCACTCTCCCAGATGCCATTTTTCTTCGCCGATTCGATCTTTTCCAATCCCGCTTCTGTCATAAGCGAAGACGCTATCATCTTTTCCGCTCTCTCCCTGTTCAGCCTCGACCATCCGCTGACAGGCTTTCTCGGCGTAAATTTCTGCATATATTTTTCTTCATCTATCCTCTTGACCGTCGAGTCTATCCAGCCGAAGCATATCGCTTCCTCGACGGCGTCGTCATAGCTTATTCTCGCTTTACCGGAAGCTTTTTTGTAATAGACCAGCCATATCCCCGGCTCCGTGCCATGATTCGTCTCAAGCCACTTGCGCCATTCCTTTCTCTCCGCGATGTATACTCTTTTTAACGGCACGAAGAATATCCTACCTTGAAAGAGAGATCGAGATCCCGCCGGCGAAAAAATATCCGCTGAAATCAAGATTCATCACCGGGGCATCTTCGAGAACGTCCAACTTCCACCTCTTGCCGTTGCTGTCCTTGAGGTCTCCTGTCCTGTAAAACCTGTAACCGGCTTCATAGAAAAACGATACCGGCCTGTAGATCTCCCAGAATCCCCCGAGCGAGGCTACAAACCCGAGACCATTTGAAGTGAACTTATAACCTTCCGGACCGAGATTTTCGTATCCGACATCTATGATGGTCTTTCCATGGCACCACGCTATCCCTCCCCCGGCGAAGAGTTCCACGCCATCGAACGGGAAATAATATTTAGCCTTGATCTCTGTTGCCAGAAGAGAAGTCCTCAGTTCCGATTCGAAATCATAATAATGCGCGTCTCCATAGAGATCCTGCCATTCGACCTGCGAATCGTTGGCGCTTATTCCACGCAGAAAAGTCAGCCCGATATCTAGCGAGACCCTGGGCATGATCCGATATCCGATCGTTCCCGACAGGGCTGGTCCCCGCTCGATCTTTTCATCAAAGATGCCGATTGCGCCAGATATCCATTCTATATATTCGTCATTGATCCTCGACATCCTGTAGAAGCTGAGCCCACCGCCAAGATCCAGCCTGAGATTATCCATGTCGAAGGCCGTCCCGGCCAAGGATATCGAGGGAGTGCTCGTGATCATCATCGATAGGAAAAATAGCATGGTGAGAAAGAGTATTGCTCGCCGTCTGATCATCGTATCCTCCTCCTTTTACCGGACCAGAGCATTCCGCACCTTTCCAGAGCGGGGCAGACAGTATCAGAATACAATTTCCGTGGCCCGAGGTCTAATAAAAAACCTGCAAAAACACTCCCTGACCAGTGGCAGTGAAAAAAAAGCGGAACGGAGCTGACCTCCGTTCCGCTTCGAATCATCCGATCGACGATTCTTTATTCTTATTCAATCCGATCTACATCTGGTGACCGGTCGGCATCTCAAGGCCATATCCCTGCCTCTTGTCAGCCCTCTTGAGCTGGTAGGCGAGGAATATCGAAATGATCCCGAGCCCGACAAGCATCAGTATCGGGTAGGTGTAGTTATATGGAGGTATCTCTCCAGAGAGTTTGAGCGCGTCGATCCTCGCCGGGATCTCCTGCATCGAGACTCCCTGCTCAAGGAGATTGTCCCTTGTACTCTGAATCTGGGCGACGATCTTAGGATTGACCAGATCGAGGACCTTGCCTATTCCCCAGAAGAAGGCGGCCAGACCATAGTTCTGTATGGTAAACATCGTCGCGTACGCCGTGCCCAGACGGTTTTCAGCGACGATCTTGGCGACCGAAGGCCACATCGCGGCGGGAACAAGGGAAAAAGCTATTCCCAGGGCGAGAAGACCGAAGTACCCGAGCGTAACGCTGTTGAAGACCGATAGCGAAAGGTGCGCGAAAATCAGAAGAAATGACCCGAGGATCATCAGGGTAGCAGCCTTTCCCTTCTTGTCCACGACTGATCCAAAAACAGGGGTAAAGAGGATCGTCCCGAGAGGGATAAGGCTCGTCACCTTCGGACCGTTATGGAAGAATTCCTTCACCTTCATCCAGAACCCCATCCCCGCCATATCAGGCAGGGTGCTCGTGAACCCGAACTTGTTGATCAGAAGATCGGGGGCGTACATGACGAATGGGAAGACAGCCGCGTAAAAAGCGACGCAGAGAAGGGCGATAAACATGAAAGAATTATCGGTAAGAAGTTTTCCAAGATCGCTGAATTTGAACTGGGAATCTCCGGAAGATTCGACCTTCCCGGTGATCTCAAGTTCTCTCTTGTCGAACTTGACATCGAACATCAGATATGCGAGGAAAGCAATGACCGAAATCCCGACCAGGGAAGCGGCGAAAAGCAGTCCCGTCGATACGTTACCTCCGGCGATATCGACGCCGAAGAAGTTGGCGCCGGCTGAACCGAGACGTCCGAAGCCGACATTTATCGCCATCGCGAGGGCCAGTTCGTACCCCTTGAACCATTTGACGATCGTCCTCGACACCATTACGCATACCGTCTCAAGACCGGTACCGAAGAGGATCCTTCCGATCATCATCCATATCATCATGGTCTTCTCGTTCGTACCGAACTTTCCGGCACTGGCAAGAGCGACTATGAAAGCTCCGATTCCGGCAAGGATCGCGAAAAACGTACCTGTCTTACGGATCCCCCACTTATCGAGAGCCATTCCGCCGAGAATGATCATCAGAGCGAGGTTGGCCCAGGTCGTAGATGCCACTATCGTGCCGAACTGGCTGCTGTCGAATCCGAGCTGGCTCTCCATCAGACCCTTCAGCGGGCCCATGCAATCCTGGAACCAGTATGTCGAAAAGAGCAGCGTGCTTATCAGTATCAGCACCATCCATCTCAGCGCCTTGGAGTCGTTTAGTCTTTTCTGAACAAGTTCCATAAAACCGCTACCTCCGTAAAAAAGTTGCTACTCATCATTCTCCACGCATTCGCAAGACAATATAGTACTCCGTTATTGATGTCAAACGGAGAAGATATATAAATGAAATAATATTCGATGGATTTCCCCTCTGCAAGGATAATCTGCCCCTCGAAGACAGATCCTGCAAATGGCATAATCCTCCCTAAAATCTCTCCCTGTTCCTTATCTCCCTTCCCGTGACCGGCCACTCATTTCTACCTGAACCTTTCATCCGATCTGATATTTTTCTTTCCCGCTTCCTCGAGCCAGCCGGTCTTCAGGTCCTGGCGGGAATCGAACTCTCCGACGAAAGGCTTGATATCGAGCAGAGGCGTCCGGTCTAGCATATCGACGTCGACGACAGAGATTATCCTTCCATCGATTCCCACGAGCCGAACCACCGACAGCCCTATCGGATTGGGACGCCTTGGGGCGCGCGTCGCGAAAAGCCCCCTTGGCTGATCATCGAGAAAGGGGATCACCTTGAGACTGTACCCCTCTGACATGTGAAGATGATAGAGAAGGATTATATGTGAAAATCCGTCGAGGTCGGCAAGCCCGCCGGCGTATTCGTCGAAGACCTCGACGGTCCCCTCCGCGCCCCCGGAACGAGAAGCCTGTATCGGCATCCCGCTTACATGCTGGAACGGCGTACGCACGAGCCCGATCGGCTTGAATTCTATTTTGTTACCACCCATGACCTTTCAACCGATCTGCGCCTCGACCAGTCTTGTGATCTCGCCGCTTTCAGGAAACCTGTTCTCCTTCGTACTTTTCTTGCTGAAGATCAGTCTGCCATCGAACTTGACATCGAAGACTCCCCCGCCGCTTTCGACGAGCTTGACCTCGATTCCTTGAAATGCCGATCTCAACTCCTCTTCCACACGGGAAGCATATGGCAGGTAGTCTCATACAACGCAATACGTTATCGATATCCGCATTTTTTCTCCTCACCCAGGGCATCGCCTGATGATCATTCTTCCCTGATCATTTCCGAACGTCTCTTGTCCGTTCCCGAAAATGATATCCCTATTCCGAAATGATAGAAAGGGTCTCCTCCTCCTGTGCTAAACATTATTCCGGCCTCCGGTCTTAAAAGAAGCCAGGTCCTGTCCGGACCTATGCCGAGCCCGACATTTGCCGCTACCCTGTGATCGGGAGCCTGGTCGTCAAGGCCTAGCAGAAGTTTCAAAGAGATGTTTATCTCGACGCTGCTGCCGAGTTTCTGCGTCGTAAGAAGGGTCGGGTGGACCTCCCATGTTTTTGATGATTCCACGTGCTCGCCAAAAGCGAATCCGACCGGCAGATAGAAGGCGACATGATCGGGATCGAGAGCCCATTTCGGACCGAATCCAAAGGCCCCGATCGGATCGATACTACTGCCGACGGGATTTATATTCTCGTACCTCACCCGCAGATCAGCCCTGTCCGATATCCCCATACCGGCCTGGACTCCCAGCTGGTCCTGGAGCTTTTCTCCCGATACAGAGGCGGCGCAGTAATGCCCCGTTATCTCCGCCTTGCCGCGGCCCACAGTCCTAGCGCTCTGAAAATCTGAAAATGGAGCGGCGCACCCCGCCGCGAAAAGAAAGAAAGTCACGACCCCCGTCGCCCTGACAGATCGGGCGGCAAAATAATCAGATACCTTCATATCATCCCCCTATTGATATGATTTTGTTCCATCCTCCTCGTCACAAAACTCAATAAAAGACAAGCACCCCTATACTTCCGGATCGTCTTCGATATCGCCAGGTTCGAGTTCAAGAATATCTGAAGCCTCTCCTGCTGGCAGTTCCTCGACCTGCCTGAGTTTCCTGTTCATCTGCCTCGTCCTCACGTCTGTCTGCTCGATCGTGTTCGAAGCGGCGCTGAGCTGGCGTTTGACCCTGGCGAGCACTTCGCCGAACCTTCCGAACTCCGTCTTTACGGCGCTGAGGATCTTCCAGACCTCGCTGGAGCGTTTTTCTATCGCCAGCGTCCTGAATCCCATCCTGAGACTGCTCAGGATCGCGGTCAGTGTCGTCGGCCCGGCTACTACGATCCTGTATTCGTTCTGAAGCTTCTCCACCTCGCCAGCCTGCCTCAGGACTTCGGCGTACAGCCCTTCGGTCGGAAGAAACATGATGGCGAAATCGGTCGTGCGGGGCGGGTCGAGATACTTGTCCCGGATATCTCTGGCAAAGCTGTGCACGACCCGCATGAGAGATACTACGGCTTTTTGCACTTCGTCAGCATTTCCCTTTTCGGAAGCGTCGACCAGCCTTATATAATCCTCCTGCGGGAACTTCGAATCTATCGGAAGATAGACGTACTCCTGCGGTCGATCGTCCGGACCAGGAAGTTTTATAGCGAACTCGACCAGTTCCGCCGAGTCCGCTTTCGTCTTAACATTCTTCTCGTACTGATCGGTAGTGAGGATCTGTTCGAGAATCGCTCCGAGCTGAACCTCTCCCCAGACACCTCTTGTCTTGACGTTCGTAAGGCTTTTCTGAAGGTCTCCTACCCCGGTCGCCAGGTTCTGCATCTCGCCAAGCCCGCGCTGAACAGCCTCGAGCCGTTCGCTTACCAGGTTGAACGATTCCCCCAGTCTTTTCTCAAGAGTGGACTGGAGCTTCTCGTCGACAGTCTCGCGCATCCTGTCGAGTCTCTTCTCGTTGCTATCCTGCATCTCCCTCAGCTTCTCGTCTACTGTCGAACGAAGGCGGGCGATGGTATTCTCGTTTGATTCGGTGAGTTCCGAGATCCGCTTAGAGACGATCTCGAGCTGGCCGGTCTGGCTCCTGCCTATCCCGTCAAGGGTCTTCACAAGAGTTTCTGTCGTATCTTTCTGTATCCTGCCGATCTCTTCCCTGAGATTTTTCGACATCGTCGCCGATTCGTCCCTCGACCGGCGGAACTCTTCCCGTATCTCTCCCTGCTGGCTCCCGGCACCCGCACCTGAGTTTTTCCGCAGGATCACCAGAAGAAGAACGATATTTACCGCCAGAAGAAGGGCGGTCACCCAGCCCGGTATATCAATCACAGTCACCTCCGCCAAATCCGGGAAAAGATCCCGGCAAGATATTCTTTAGCTTTAGCCGCGTCAGCCAGATCTACCTCGAGGTCCAGAAGAGGGATGTCATCCAGAGTCTTAAGATACCCGGCCAGTTCGGAAAAATCAAATGTGCCGTTGCCTGGAAGGAGATGATCGTCTGATGAGCCGTCATTATCATGCAGATGGATCACTACTACCCTGTCTCCGATGGCGTCCCACCATTTCTTCAGCGGAAGATGAGAGAACGTGTTGACATGTCCCGTATCGAGGCAGAATCTCACATTGTCGCCCGGAAGCAGTCCGGCCAGATGTTCGAGGATCTCCGGCCTGTCGTCCCACGTGTTCTCCAGGGCGATCATCACGCCGAGTTCTTCCGCTTTCTCCAGGACTTCAGGCATCCTCTCCGACCAGTTCCTGAACCAATGCCTTCTGCCCCCGGTTGAGAACTGGGGAAGGTATCCGGTATGCATAACCATTATTCCCCCGCCGATAGCGGCTGTGATCTCAAGCCCGTGGATCAGGCACCGGACGGAATATTCCGAGATATTCCTGTCTATTCCAGCCACATCGACCCCGAAAAAAGGTCCATGTGTAAGAGGCGTGAATGAAAAGGATGAGAGCGTCTTCCTGATCCGCGAAAGCGTCTCGGACGATATACTCATCATATGATCGACATTCGTCATCCTTACTTCGGGAAGGAACCCTTCCTTTCTGACGAAATCGATTTTTTCCTCCAGCTTATCCAGCGGTACGCTGAGATAAAATCTCATATTAGACTCTTCCGTGTTCAAACCCTCTTGACCTGTCAGCGCTATGCAATTATCCTTCCCACATATTGCCAGATATCCGGTCACAAGACAAGGAGTGATAATTAAAATGAGACTGGTCGAATGCGTACCCAACTTCAGTGAAGGCCGTGATATGGCCAAGATCGACCTCATTACAAACGAGATCAGGGGCGTCGATGGAGTACTCCTGCTCGATGTCGATCCGGGAAAAGACACCAACAGGACTGTAGTAACGATGATAGGCCCCCCTGACGAGGTCGTGGAAGCGGCTTTCAGGACGATAAAAAAAGCCGCCGAGGTGATCGACATGTCGACCCACTCCGGCGCGCACGCCCGCATGGGCGCGACAGACGTGTGCCCCTTCGTCCCCGTCACGGGAGTCACCATGGACGACTGCGTCGAACTGGCCCGCCGCCTCGGCAAACGAGTCGGCGACCAGCTTGGTATCCCCGTCTATTTCTATGAGTACGCCGCGTCGAGGCCTGAGCGGCGTAATCTCGCCGACGTGCGCGCGGGCGAGTACGAAGGACTGAGCAAGAAACTGAAAGATCCCGAGTGGAAACCTGATTGCGGTCCGGCCGAGTTCCTGCCCGGCGCGGGAGCGACAGCGGTAAGCGCCAGGGAGTTCCTGATCGCCTACAATGTCAACCTCAATACCCGCGACACCGCCGTGGCGAAAGAGATCGCTTTCGCAATCAGGGAGAAAGGCCGCCTGAAAAGAGACGAAGGTAACAAGATAGCCCGTGACGAAAAGGGAAATGCTCTTCGCGAAAAGGGCCTTTTCAGGGAATGCAAGGCTGTCGGATGGTACATGGATGATTTCGGAAGGGCCCAGGTATCGATCAACCTGACCAACTACAAAGTCACCCCTCCCCATCTCGTCTTTGACGAATGCTCGAGGATAGCCGCTGAACACGGAGCGAGGGTCACGGGAAGCGAACTGGTCGGATTGATCCCCCTCGCCGCGATGGTGGAAGCGGGAAGATATTATCTGAAAAAGATGGGCAGACTCACCGGCGTGCCTGAATCGGAACTGATCCATATAGCGAACCTCTCGATGGGACTCAGCGATCTCTACCCGTTCGAAGCGGACAAAAAGATCATCGAGTACCAGTTCAAAAGGAAAGACAGCCTTGTAGCGATGTCAGCGGTCAGGTTCTGCGACATCCTCTCCACCGATGCCCCCGCTCCCGGCGGTGGAAGCGTCGCCGCCCTCTGCGGAGCGCTCAGCGGGGCCCTTTCGGCGATGGTCGGAGCTCTGACCCATGGGAAGAAAGGGTACGAGGAGGCGTTCGGGGAGATGGAGGAAGTGAGCCTCCAGGCACAGCAGCTCAAGGACCAGTTCCTCGCCGATGTCGACCGCGACACTGACGCTTTCAACAGAGTGATGGAAGCGATGAGGATGAAGAAAAAGACGGACGAGGAAAAAGCCGCCCGCGACGCCGCGATAGAAGAGATGACGAAGGAAGCGACTCTTATCCCTCTCGGAGTGCTTGAGCGCTCGATGAAAGCGGCGGAACTAGCCAGGATAGTGGCGGAGAAAGGAAACAGGAACTCCGTCAGCGACGCCGGCGTCGCCGCCCTTACGGCAAGAACGGCGGCCGAAGGCGCCTATCTCAACGTAATGATAAACCTTCCAGGGATAATAGACGAAAAATTCAAGAAAGAGACGATGGACAAAGCTGTCAGCCTGCGCGAAGAAGTCGTCAGGCATACGGAAGAAACGATGCGTCTTACTGAAAAGGCAATTTCCTGACGCGCGTAAAGGAGCAAGAAGTGATAACTCTCGATGCTGAAAACCTCTTTTCCTACATAGACAAGGCCGATTTCGACGCGCGTATGCCGTCGGCCATCGAAGCGCTCGACTCCCTGCTGAAAAGAGAGGGCGCCGGCAGAGAGATGCTCGGGTGGCTCGATCTTCCCGCCACTCCTGAACGCGATCTGGCCAGTATCACCGAAACCGGCAAACGGATACAGGACGAGAACGACTGCCTGGTCGTCGTGGGGATCGGAGGATCTTATCTCGGCGCCAGGGCGGCGATCGAGGCTCTTCCGACCGAAGCCGCTTTCCCCGTCTATTTCGCTGGTAACAACCTTTCTCCGGGTTATCACGACCGTCTTCTTTCGCACCTCGATGGAAAACGATTCTCGATATGCGTCATCTCCAAATCGGGAACGACGACCGAACCGGCCATAGCCTTCAGGCTGCTGAAAAGAAAACTGATTGAGAAATTCGGCCGGGACGGCATCGACGGCAGGATCATCGCGATCACAGATCCGAGCCGCGGGGCGCTTCGCCAGATGGCCGTAGAGAACGGATGGAGGATATTCGACATCCCGGGAAATGTCGGGGGAAGGTTCAGTATCCTATCTCCGGTCGGGCTTCTCCCCTGCGCAGCCGCCGGTATCCCCGTTGCCGGAATGATAGCTGGCGCTGCTTCGGGACTGGAAAGATATACCGCCCTGGACAAATCGAATATAGCCGTCAGGTACGCCCTGATTAGATATCTGCTTCATGACAAAGGAACAGCGATAGAGGTGCTGTCGACATTCCACCCCGAACTGGCCGTTTTCTGCGAGTGGTGGAAACAGCTGGCGGGAGAATCGGAAGGGAAGAACGGCAAGGGCCTCTTTCCCGCCTCGACCGTGATGACTACCGACCTTCATTCCCTCGGGCAGCTGCTGCAGGAAGGAGCCCGCGACATCCTCGAGACATTCCTCGTCGCGGCGCACCCGTTAAGAGACCTCACCGTTCCGGAAGAACAGTCCGATCTCGACAATCTCAACTATCTCTCCGGTCGTTCCCTCGGCGAGATAAACAGGAAAGCGTTCGAAGGGACAAGAGCCGCCCATATCTCCGGAGGCCTTCCCGTACTTACTCTTCAGATCCCGTCGATAACTCCCGACGCGATCGGCAACCTCTTCGTCTTTTTCGAACTCGTCGTAGCCATCACTGGAAGGCTTATCGACGTCAACCCTTTCGATCAGCCGGGGGTCGAGGAATATAAATCAAGGATGTTCAAACTTCTCGGAAAACCGGGGGCGAATGGATAATAACGCAATATCAGGTATGAAGAGAATACAGCGGGCAGCCGTTATCATCTATGCCTCCGCCTCGCTTCTTTTCCTTTCCTCATGCTCCGATCAGTCCCCTTATTCGAAAGAGACCTTCGTGATGGGCACAAAGGCTGTCATCACTATCTATGGCCTCGGCGAAAAGGAAGCCTCGGAAGCGGCCGGAGAAGCGCTTCACGAACTTCACCGTATCGAGAGCGTGATGAGCAACTGGATCTCCGAGAGCGAGATCTCGATGTTGAACGGGAGGTCAAAGGATGGTCCGGTCAGGGTATCGGACGAACTTTTCGAGATAATTGAGGCTGCCTTCGAATATTCCCGGTTGACCAGTGGAGCTTTCGATATCACCGCAAGGCCCCTGGTGAAACTCTGGGGATTCCAGGGTGGCGAACCAAGACTCCCGTCCAGCGAGGAGATCGACTCCACGCTCGCGATCGTCGGTTATCACCGCGTGATCCTCGACAGGGACGAGATGACCGTTACCCTTCCCCCTGGGATGCAGATCGATCTTGCCGGCATAGGCAAGGGGTACGGCGTCGACCGATGCGCTTCCATCCTCAAGGAGCATGGAGTGACAAGCGCGCTTGTGAATCTGAGCGGCAATATGTTCGCGATAGGCTCTCCAAAGGGGCGCGATTACTGGTCCATAGGAATCCGTGAACCGCACGGAGAAGAGGGGATCGTGGGAAAACTTCTTCTGCGCGACGAGGGTGTCGCCACATCAGGCAATTACGAGAACTTCATCATGATCGACGGACAGAAGTACGGACATATAATAGATCCATCGACGGGCCGAACCATAGATCATATACTTGCCGTCACAGTCGTCGCTCCAAGCGCCCTCGCAGCGGACGCTCTTTCAACGGGGATGTTCGTCCTCGGCCCCGAAGCGGGCGCGGCGGCCGCGGCAAAGATACCGGGCGTAAAAGTGGTATACGCTCTCGTCGATGACACCTTCGAATTCACGGGAAATTTTGGAAAGTCCCTTCTTCTCGACTGATCCGCTCACGATCGGCTATATCTCTTAAAAGGCCGCCGCCTTACTTCACTGCGTCTCATCGCTGTCCGGTCCGAAATCGAACCATTTCTGATGAAGGACGCAGGTAGCGCAATCATGTTTTTTCCTTATCGCCGGAGTCCGTCCCTGCTTTTGGGCAAGGGATATCTCCGCCTTATTCATCAGGCCAAGCAGTATTCCCAAAACAATAAAAGCGCCCGGCGGAAGGATCATAAGAAGAAGGGGGACGTAACCAGCGCCGAATACACTGACGCCGAAGACAGAGCCGTTACCTATAAGCTCCCGCACCGAGCCGAGAACGACCAGGGAGAGGGTAAAACCGAATCCCATTCCCAACCCGTCGATCAGCGATATCCCGATCGGGTTCTTCGAAGCGAACGCCTCGGCCCTGCCGAGAATTATGCAGTTTACGACGATCAGGGGGATGAAGAGTCCCAGGCTCTTGTGAAGAGCGTGAAAATAGCCGTTCATCACCAGATCGACTATCGTCACGAATGTCGCGATCGTCACGATGAAGGCCGGTATCCGGACCTTCTTCGGAATTACCGAGCGAAGGACCGATATGACGACGTTAGAACAGACGAGCACGAAAGTAGTCGCCAGCCCCATACCTATACCGTTGATCGCCGACGTAGTCACGGCAAGGGTCGGACAGAGCCCCAGGACCAGCCTGAAGACAGGATTTTCACTCCAGAAACCTTTTATGAACTCGTTCCAGGCTCTCATCTCTACTGATCGCCTCCCTTGTTTTCTTCAGTATTATTTTCAGTTTTTTGTCCGGCATCTCCATCAGAGAGGATCCCCTCCCTGTTTTTCGCGAAAAATTCCAGGCCGCCGTGGGTGGCTTTCGTTATTGCCCGCGATGAGATCGTCGCTCCGGTGATAGGCACGAATGTGCCACCGTCCTTCGTCACTGCCCAGTTCTCCGGATCGGTCAGGCTTTTCCCACTGTATTTCACCTTGAAATCGGCATCTGTTATCTTTGCCCCGAGACCTGGAGTCTCGAGATGCTTCAATATCTCTATCCCCTGGACGACGCCGTCGATATTCACTCCGACCATGAAGTTGATATCTCCGGAATATCCATCGGGAGACACGACTTCGAAAGCGACGCCGACGATCGCCCCTTCCTTGCGGCCCCGATATATCTCGACGATACTTCCGTCCTCCTTCGCTATCTTTACGATATCCTTGTCCGGCTCGTTGTCAAAGGGAGGAAGTATCGCGCGCACCGCGCTCATCTTCTCTTCAAGCGCGGCTTTGGCTATCGGTTCGGCAGTCTTTTCACTTACAAACGCCAGCACGCCCGCGGAGACTGCCGCAATGAGAGTAAGCACCATACAGAGTCTGAAGATCTCTTTCATCGAACAGGTACCTCCATTATCGAACGCTTTCAGGCAGCCGCCTTTTCAGGTTTGACGGCGCCGAAGACCTTCGGCTTCGTCCACCTGTCAATAAGAGGCGTCGCGGCATTCATTAATAATATCGCGAAACTGACACCCTCCGGATATCCGCCGAAGAGCCTTATTATCACTGTTATTACTCCGCATCCCGCGCCGAATATAAGCATCCCTTTCTTCGTCACCGGACTGGTCACGTAATCCGTGGCCATGAATATCGCTCCGAGAAAAAGACCGCCGCTTATGACGTGGAATGTCGGATCGGCGAAACGGGTCGGATCGGCCAGGTGGAAGATGCCGGTCATAAGCCATACCGAACCGATGTACGAAACCGGTATATGCCAGCTTATCACCTTTTTGAATATCAGGAACAACCCGCCGGCAAGGAGCAGTACTACGGATACTTCGCCGAGACACCCCGGACGGAATCCTATAAGCAGGTTGATTATCTCTTCTCTCCCGAACGCTACGTCTATATGACCCAGAGTGGCGAGGCTTTCCTTGGCCGCCGCCAGAGGAGTCGCCGTCGTCACCCCATCGACTCCCCAGGCAGAACTTGTCACCCAGCGAGCGGTCATATGAACGGGAAAGGATATAAGCAGGACGACCCTGCCGATCAGGGCCGGATTGAACGGATTATAGCCAAGCCCTCCGTAGAGCTGCTTCGCGATGACGATCGCGAAAAAGTTTCCAGTAACTATCAGCCACCACGGACTGGCCGAGGGAAGGTTAAGGGCGAGGAGCAGTCCTGTAAGGACGGCGCTGAAATCTCCGATCCTCACCGCTTTCTTCATCATCTTCTGAGCGAGAAGTTCAAATATCACCGCTGAACCGATCGATATCACGATCACCCTCGCGGCGTCGATCCCGAAAAGATATACCGAAAAAAGACTCGCCGGGAGAAGCGCATATATCACAAGCCTCATCACGGAGCTTACGGTGCGGCCATCATGCATATGCGGCGAAGAACTGACGAGAAATCTCGGCCCCGATTCATCCTTCTTTTTAGGTTTCGGCGCCGGCTTTTTCGCGGTAGCGCTTTCGTCCGCGGAGGCGGAAGGCTTTTCTCCCCCGGCTGGAGGGTCGCCGCCGCTTTTGCGTTCCTTCTGAGGATCGATGCCCTCGATATTCTCTTCCAAAAAATACCTCCAGATATCGGCCGGACCGGCTAAATCGCCTTTCTGGCTTTATTCCTGATCTCGGCTTTCGCTCTTCTGAAATGATGGACCATAGGCCTTCTCGACGGACAGACATAGGCGCAGCAACCGCATTCTATGCAGTCCATGACATTATATTCTCCAGCCTCATCGAACCTGATCCGCTCGCTGTATATACTCAGGTCGGACGGATTGAGGCGCATGGGACAGACTTCCAGGCAGCGGCCGCACCTTATGCACGGATCGCTGACGTACTGCCCGACTTCGTTCTCAGTCAGAAGGACCAGTCCGCTCGTTCCCTTCGTCATCCCCGCTTCGAGTGAATGCTGGGCGATCCCCATCATCGGTCCACCGTTGATGACTTTGATCGTATCTTTTTCGATCCCTCCGCAGAACTCTATAAGATCTCCGAACTTCGTCCCTATCCTCGCCATCACGTTTGCCGGTTCCTTTATTCCGCTTCCGGTCACGGTAACGACCCTCTGTATCAGAGGCCTGTTGAACCTGACGGCTTCATACGCCGCGGCGGCCGTTCCGACATTCTGCACGAGGACGCCGACATCCATCGGAAGACCCCCCGCCGGTACTTTTCTCCGGGTCAGGGCGTAGATCAACTGCTTTTCAGCTCCCTGCGGATATATGACATCCATCGCCTCGACGCTGAAACCTTTTCTTCCGCTGATCTCGTTGCGCATTACGCTTATGGCGTCCGGCTTGTTTTTTTCTATCGCGATGACGATCTTCCCGACCCCTATTACCAGCGCGAAAAGGGACGCTCCGTCGAGGACATCCTTCGCCCTCTCAAGCATCACGCGGTGATCGGCGGTAAGGTACGGTTCGCATTCGGCCCCGTTTATAATGAGAGTATCTATCTTCTTCCCTTCGGGCGGGGAGAGTTTGACGTGAGTGGGGAAGGTCGCCCCTCCCATCCCTACGATCCCACCGTCATGGATCAGGTTCCTGATCTTTTCCCTGTCGAGATCGGAACTCGCCCTTTCCTTATCGCACTCCGGAGCCCATTCGTCCTTGCCGTCCGGTTGGATGACTGCAGCCAGTATATCGGCTCCTACCGGCGACGGCCTTTTCTCTATCGATATTATCTTCCCGGAAGTGGGAGCGTGCACCGGCGTCGATACGAATCCGCTCGACGCGCCGATCTCCTGGCCCTTTTTGACCTCGTCCCCCTTATTGACAATCGGCTTGGATGGAGCTCCGAGATTCTGGGAAAAATATACTACCAGCTCGCCGGGCAGCGGCATCTCGACGATCGCGCGGCTCTCTGCCATCGTCTTGTTATAAGCGGGATGCACTCCTCCGAAAAATCCTCTGCTGCTCATCAGGCGCCACCTCCCCCTGCTGCCTGCTTCTCGCAGGGCGGATCATCGCACTTGGCCGCCCTCACTACTATCGTGTTCATCGGGCACTCCTGCGCCACCTCACGCGGTATCTCCATATCATAATTCACCACGGCGAGGAAATCCTCCATCACGATGCTTCCCTCGGGCGCCGCTTTCACGCACTTCTGGCAGGCGATGCACGCCGTCTTGCACGCCTTTTTCGCTGCGACTCCCTTGTCGTGGGAGGAACAGAGGATATGCACATCCCTCGCTGCCGGCACCATCCTGATGATACCCTTTGGACAGGCTTCCACGCACTGGCGGCATCCGGTACATTTATCCGGATCGACCTCGGCCAGTCCACCGGGAAGCATCTCTATCGCCCCGAAGGGGCATATCCCGGCACACGTTCCGAGCCCCAGGCAGCCGTACGAACAGCTCTTGTCTCCGCCGAAAATAAGCGCCGCGGACGCGCAATCATATATGCCGTTGTAATAGAACCTCTTCCCCGCCACCTGGTCGTCGCCCTTGCACATGACCATCGCGACCATCCGGACCTGTCCCCCTTCAAATGAGATCCCCATTATCTCTGATATCTTTTTGCGGGTATCATCGTTTCCGACGGGACAGTCTCCTACCTGAGCCTTCCCCTCGACTATGGCCTTTGCCAGTCCTGAACAACCGGGGTAGCCGCAGGCGCCGCAGTTCGCCCCGGGAAGAGCATCCTCCACAAGCTCGATCCTCGGATCGGTTTCCACGGCGAAAATACGGGCGGCCACCGCCAGTCCGAAGCTGGCCAGGAGCGCGAGAGCGGCAAGAGCGATAACAGCACTCAGCATATCAGGTTCTTCCT
The DNA here is from genome assembly GCA_016932415.1 of Candidatus Krumholzibacteriota bacterium. Classification (NCBI taxonomy): domain Bacteria; phylum Candidatus Krumholzibacteriota; species Candidatus Krumholzibacteriota bacterium. The sequence continues at coordinate 32,813 of JAFGCX010000030.1, read as the reverse complement.
CCGTATTGACGATCAGTCGTCTGTTTCTTCATCGATGTTCCGCCTCCCCGGCGGAACCGCTATCTATCTTATATTTTAACCAGTCCTGTAAATCCCATGAAGGCAAGAGAAAGCAGTCCCGCTGTGACGAGCCCGATCGCTGTCCCGCGGAAAGAGACAGGCGTGTCGCAGAGATCTATCCTCTCTCTCAACCCGGAGAAAAGGATCATAGCGAGGCCGAATCCGAGCGCCGCGCCTATTCCGAAGATCGTCGTTTCGAGCAGGGAGTATTCCTTCTGGATATTGAGTACGGCCACTCCGAGGACCGCGCAGTTCGTCGTTATCAGCGGGAGGAATATCCCCAGCGCCTGGTATAGAGTGGGGCTGAGTTTCTGAAGGACCAGCTCCACAAGCTGAACGAGGCTGGCGATCACGAGGATGAATGTCACCGTCTTCAGAAATGTCAGATCGGCGGCTATCAGAACGAAATGGCCGGCCGAGTCGGCCGGGACCAGGATGTAGTGATAGATCAGCCATGTCGAGACGGAAGCCATCGTCATTACGAACAGCACCGCTCCACTCATCCCGAGAGCTGTCGACACCCTTTTCGATACGCCAAGAAACGGGCAGATACCGAGAAATCTCTGCAGGACGAAGTTATTGACAAGTACGGCGCTGATAATGATCAATAGTAATTTCGGCATTTGACACCTTCACTGCTATGGTAATAGACCTTATCAAGGCGGATCTCGCTCTCCGAAGATCTTTTCGGCAGCGAAACGGCATCAAGGTAATACAGCCTGCCGATTTAATCAAGCCTTTTCCTGAAGCGGGGATGAAATTCAGAAAGACACCCTGAGTCCGAAGGCCGGCATCACTGGAAGACCGCGGAACCAGGTCCTCGCCGAGTAGTCCTCGTTGTACCGCTGGTTGAATACGTTGGTGTGATTGGTGATATTGAGTACTTCGACAAAGAGAGCGGCGCTCTCCCAGCGCCACTCGGCATGGATATCGAGACGCTGGAAAGAAGGCAGCGTCGCCGACATCCTCGCGCCCTCCGAAGCGATATACCCCCCCGCGTCCCTCTGATATACCTCGCCTATCGGCGTGTACGGCCTGCCTGATCCGATATTCCACGCCAGTGAAAGGCTGAAATGTTCCGTCATCTGTCTGCCCGCCTCGATCATCAGCGAATGTTTCTGCTGGTATGGAGAGGCGTACCAATAGGGGCTGTCGTACGCCGGTACGAGACCGTTCACCTTTCCGTCGCTCAGGTCGGGCCTGAAAGTCAGCGTATGGGGATAATCGATCCGCTCGGCCCTGTTATATGAATAGCTCATCACGGTCTCCCAGCCTTTCGACACGAATTCCATCCCGATCTGCAATCCCCTGCTTCTTCCCTTCCCCATGCTTTCGTGGATCACCGGATCGGCTTCGACGGGAAGGTCCCATTCGCTCCTGAGATAACCACCCGCCTGGACGAGCACTCCGCCGGGGAGTTCCCTTCTCAGGCTCATGTTGAATTGAGCCGCTTTTTCCGTCTTCAGATGCGAACCGATCGAAGCGGGATTGCCGAAATCCTCGGCGCCATCCCTCGAAAATACGCCGCCCGAGGCGAGTACGACCGTCTTCTCCCCGATCCTTCCCTGCAGCGATATCCTCGGGCTGAGAGAACTCTCATCTGTCCTTGAATAATATTCGCCCCTCAATCCCGCCTGGACGGCGATCCTGTCGCAGGCCCAGGTCATCTCGGCGTAACTTCCCGTATATCCCCACCTGTTGTCCCCGTCGGCGACAAATGCATACCCGTCGTTATCGAGCCTTACCGCCGAGTTCTCGTTCCTGCTGGCGAGCCAGAACCCCCTTCCGAAATCAAGCTCGTATTCGATCATCGAAACGGACGAATAGAGCCCCCCCGAAATCGTTCCCCTGCCGTAACTTCTTCCCACGTCGATCCTGAGAGTCGTCCTTCCTCCATACCATCCCATACTCTCAAGATCATTGCCGCTCATATCAAAATTGGACCTGTAAGGCTGGTAGCCGATCATCGCCCTGCCCCACCACGCCGCGCCCTTGCTCCTGTCATAACCGTAGGCCAATGACATGCTCGAAATGCTCCTGTACCATGTGACATCTGAAGCTGTTTCGCCCTCTGCTGAAGAACCCTCCATGCTCATCCTCGATTCATCGCCCGAGACAAGGAGTCCGAGTTTCAGGTATCTCCTTCCGCCGATCCTTCTGACTACATTCGTCTGGATATCGTAGAAATTGGGAAGCTGCGTGTTGGAGGCTCCTCCGAATGCGTCGTAGAGCAGGTCGATATAACTTCTCCTGGCGAGGACCGATGTGGTGACCGCCCCTTCCGAGAAAGATCTTCTCGAAGCGACCGAAGAACTTAGCAGCCCGAGGGAAAACTCGTTGCCCTCTTCTTCCGCCGCGCCATCGTATGTCTCCACTTCGATCACCGCCCCGGTGGCACCATGGGAAGAGGCGGAAAGAGGAACGGGGGAAAAATAAAAACCCTTTATATTGGACGGGTCATATATGCTGCAGAGGCCACCGAGGTGATATGGCGATGAATAATAGAGCCCGTCGAGGAAAAAGGCGTTCGCGTCGGGTGAAGAGCCATAGATGCTGAAGCGTCCGTCGAAATCGGCGCCGGAAGATACTCCCGGCAGGTCTTTCAGGGCGTAAAGGGGGTCTGCCTGCGAAAGGGTCCCGCTGGAGAGATCATCCGCCTTCATCTCTATCCTCGGAGAGACGCTCATCCTCTCCGGATGGACCTCGGCGTACACTTCGATCCCTGAGATCTCGTATAGCTTTGTCTCCAGGCAGATCGCAAGATCGAGGGGACCGTCCGCTCTCAGCTCCATGAAAGGGATCTGTTCGAACGAGACATGAGTTATCGCGATATGAGCAAGCGCCGCTCCGGCTGGAAGAACGACTTCGAAAGACCCGTCATTACCGCTCAGCGTCGTCGCCCCGGTCTCGAACAGATCGATCACGGCAAGGCTTACCGGCTCGCCTGTCTGACAGTCGCTAAGGTGCCCCGTTATTACGATTTCTCCTCCCTCTCCAGCCAACGCGGCCTCGAAATGAGAGGCGATCGATATAAGGGCGATATATGCTGCAACGCGCAGTACACGGCCGGGGCCATTCATGGTAATCCCCATGCGACCGTCCATGGCAGCGCAATCAAAATTTCATCCGTGGATTATATGTAAGCCAAATGAGATATATTCAGATATTAATGGAACGCTCTGCCGCCGCGCAGTGAGCCTTTCATATTGTGATGCGTTATCAGCAGGCGGCAGACGCATCGCTTTTCACGATTAAATTGTACCATGCCGTCGTGAATATGGTCAATAGGGTGAAGAACCCATGGGGGTGAAAGCCCGCTGGCTCACGGCCAGACAGAAAAGAGAACTCCCTGCCACGTCAGCCAGCCCCAGAGGATAAAAAACGGCCCGGCGCCTGGCCGGGCCATAAAGGTTTTTATTGATTCGGCAGCGCGGCCGCGATCATCGTTCCTTCCACGACAGCATCATGCACGGCATCGAGGAACCGAGTGCCTGCGAGATCGCGTCCTGGCTGTAAAGCACGGCGGCGTTTCCCGAACTGAAGTTGAAGTCGGATGTGCCGCGCACGATCATGCTTCCGAGGACCCAGGGCGTTCCCGTGAAATGGACATCCCCTTCGACATAGATAAGCCCCCTGAAATTGAAGCTTCCCGCGGCGTGAAGATCTCCAGTGATGTAGAGCAGGCCCTCTCCGACCAGGTTACTGGTTATGCTCGCGTCACCGTCGATATACGTTATCCCGTTCAACGGATTGGCTATCGATGTGTTATCCGCGCTGGCAAGCATGCTCGCTACCTCGGCATCCGAGATACCAAGAACCTCGGCAAGGGAATAGAATGGATTCGTCGCGGCGTTGTCGATAGGCGCCGGATCTCCCACGACGTCGGCGCTTCCCTGCGTCTTTACTTCGTCTCCCGTCGCGGTCACGCCGGGAAGGTTACCGTTTGGAAGATGATAGGCGAAACAAGCGTTAGGTTCGGTAAAAGGGGGAATATCGACCGAATGGTTGAATCCGCAGAAGGCACAGTTACCTGTAAGCTTGACTGCCTTGTCGACGTAAAGGGCGCCGAGCGTGCGGGCGACCATGGTCCTCTTGACGACTTCAGCCTCAAGCACTCTCCTGCCCCCCGCCGCCGTACCACTGACCGTTATGACCTCTACCGGGAACCCCGAAGCGAAATTCTCCGGCGGTATCTTCATCGGATCGTACCGGACGATCTCGTTGACGTCGCGCGCTCCATCGCCGTCGCGGTCCTTCCACTTGTGTTCGATAGTCAGTACGTCATCGGTACCACTCGCGGCGCTGTACTCCATGTACGGAGTACTGGTGCTCTGCAGCGTGCCGGTCGAATATATCGACCCGGCGCTCGCCGGAGCCGACCCTGGAGAGGTAAGATATATCCTCGCCTTCCAGTTCGGATCATACGGTTCACTGTCTCCGATCGCCGCGTTTCCAGTCCAGCCGGCAATGGTGACGTTCGTGGGATTCGACATCGAAAGCCTGTGGATCGCTTCGTTAATGCCAGCCTCGGCGACGAAAAGGGACTGCACCGTCGTCCTCTGGTTTCCGGCGATCTTCAGATTCATCGATGAGACCATGGCGAGCGTTCCGCCGATGACCGAGACGGCAAAAAGGATTATAAGGGTGATGACAAGTATATTTCCCTTCTCTCCGCCTGATTTTCTTAAATTCATCTTATCCATATCGCACCGATCCTTTTCGGCAGACAGTACTGATCAGATACCACTGCCGAAAAATGCTACCAGTTTTCCCTGCGTCGCGGACGATCTTGTTCCAACGACGATATCAGGACTGCTGTCCTTGTTGAAATCGGCTACGTCGATCGATATGATCTCGCCGAGTTCGGAAGTATTGATCTTCAACCCGAATTCAGGCAAAGTGCCGTAAGCGGGAAGAACATAGATATCACCGGTATAGAGTGAACTGCTCCTCGTGCCATAGGTGATATCGGGGAATATATCGTTATTGACCTGAAGGACCGCGATGCTAAGCACCTCTCCGTTAGCGAAGACGAAATCGTCCGGCATATTGTGTACTTCCTCCGGACCGAAGGCGTATCCCGTCGTATCAGCGATCCCGTACACTCCTGCTTCGTTAAGATAGAGGAATACCAGCCCAATATTCGGACCGACCGAGATCCCCGCTACTATATCGGGGTCGCCGTCGTCGTCTTCCTTCATATCGACCATCTTCAGGTCGTTGACCGCTCCCCATGAGGCGTACCTCGCGCTCCAAGTGAAATTGGCGGAAGCGTACCCGGTATTGAGGTATACGTCTATGTACCCGGTGACCGGAGTCACGTGCGACCCGACTATGATATCCTGGTCTCCATCTCCATCGACATCGCCTGTCTCGACGGCCCAGATCGCTCCGAGCTTGAAATCATCGACAGGACCGGCGTCGGTAACGTACTCCCTGGAAGAAAAATCTCCATCGCCGCTGCCGAGGAGGACCTCGAAAGCGCCGGTTATACCGATCGGGTCTTTCAGTCCGATCACGAGATCGAATTCACCATCGAGATCGAAATCGGCAAGCTTGCTGTCCATCACCTCGTTCAGCCCGCTCGCGTAATACGCCTTATCGGGACTGTTCGAAAGGATCCCTCCATCCTGGGTGAACCAGACCTGGATATTCCTGTCTGTGCTTGTGTTGAGCCCGGTCAATATATCAGGCACGGCGTCGCTGTTGAAATCGAACTGGTTCATCGTATTGATATTGTCGCCGGCATCGCGCCTGTAGACCGGATCGGAATTGAAAAGCTCGCTTACAGGAGTCGCCGAAGTCTCCCACTCGTTATGGAAGACAAGCATGTTCCCGATGCCACCGGAAAGGGCGGTGCCGAGTATGATATCGGTATCATACTTTTCGTCCTCCCCGAGGTTCGCCGTACTTACCGAAAGGACGCGGTCAGTGTTGGAGATATGTATCTCCACGAAATCCTGCCTCGTTTCGAGGATATCGCCGAAGTTACGCACGACGGTGGTATCGGCAGTTATCTTTACATCGGTATATTTGTTGACTGTGGTGGAGGTATATCCAACCGGATCCCTTTCCTCGACCGTGTACACATCCGGTTCGAGGTTGAATATATAGTACCCGCTCGAGTTGGTCATCGTACTGTCTCCGGTCGAGACCTTTATCGTGACATTCGGCAGGCCTTCTTCCATCGAGTTTCGCACTCCATCCTCGTTAATATCGAGGAATGCGTATCCTTCGAGAGTTCCTGTCGTCGGTCCGGCGTAATCGCCGAAATCGACCCTCACCGTATCGCCGTCGGCGACGATGTTCGCCGAGGCGGAGTTTGGAGTCGTCGATGAATACCCTACCGGATCTGCTTCGACGACCGTATAGTTACCCTGCTCGGCGGTGAACGAATAATATCCGGAAGCGTTCGTGTAAGTCTGGGCGCCGCTGTCGAGGGAGATTAGCACTCCTTCGATGCCACTCTCGAGTCCGTTCTTCGTGCCGCTCTTGTCGAGATCCTCGTATACGACCCCTACAATCGCTCCGATCGGCAGACTCGAAATATCACCGAAGTTTATGATCGACGATTGTCCCGAAACGAGTGTTATCGAGACAAGGTTCGCCGTCGTCGACGTGTAGCCGGGAGGATCGACTTCCTGGATCGAATACGCTCCGGCTGGAAGGGCGAAGTAGAAAGATCCGAAATTGTCGGTGATGACGCTTCTGCTCTGGCCGGCGAGCCGGACGGTGACTCCGGGGATACCTGATTCGCCGTTGTCGATAATGCCGTCGCTGTCGGCGTCGTGGAAGACCTTGCCCCTGACCATTGAACTGGTCCGGGACATATTCCTGACGAATACTTCGGAATTCATCGTCACGTTGAGAAATCCACCGTTCGTCTCGTATTTCTTGTCATACCTGTTCGATTCACTCATTACGGTTATCTTGACCCTCTGGATATTGCTGAGAAAATTCTGGGGAAGATCGGTCACTGCCATGATCTCCGCCGTATCAAGCTCGCCGTCTCCGTCAGTATCGCCCCAGAGCCTGTCGGGGGTATTGACATCCTCATCATGATCGTAATAGTACTGGAAGATCGGTTCGGGAGTCATCCATGTCGGCGCGAAATTCGGTCCGCGCACGATGGCGAGATCCGATTCACGGACTTCGTTCTTACCGGAAGCGTTGTATCCGTAGACCGTCTTCTTGAGGACAAAAAGATTGCTGTTCAGACCGGTCTCTTCCGGATCGTCGCCGCGGTCGGCGGTGGTGATCACTCCGTCTCCGGTCGAATCGAGAGTGAAGACGACCGTCTCGGCTTCCGAGTCATAATCGGCAGAGGGTGAATATATCGTCGATCCCGATACCGGAACGGTATTGGGAGCCATGCTTATGTTTATCGCTGAAAGGGGCGCCTGCCCGTCTATCACCCGCCCGTCATCGATATCGGCGTTAAAAGCCACCTGGTATGGACCGGCGTGGACTATCGGCCTCTGTCCGCGGAAATAATCTGTCTGGGAACCGGCCTGTCTCAACTCGCCGGTCACATAGTCGATAGCTATTCTGGCGTTCTGCTGCGCATCGGAGAAATCCGATGTCGTAGCGGCGCTCTTCTGAAAAAGCATGAACACGCCGGATATCGCTATAAGGACGAAACCCATTATGACTATACTGAGCATCATCTCGACAAGTGTGAATCCGGCCTCTGTTCCGATCATCGATCTGTTTAATCTTATTATTCGCATTCCGGGTTACCGCCTTGATGTAAGGTAGGTGCTCATTGTCGCGATGCTGTCTCTGCTCGCTGTCTGGTAACTTACCATGACAGTCAGTCTTTTCATATCAGACACGGGATCGTCATCGACTACATTCCAGCTTCTCGTATAGTGGATATCGAGGGGATTTTCAGGATCGGTATGGGATCCATTCGTCAGATCCGCGCTCGAATACGGATAGCTCATAAGTTCCTCGATTTTCTGCTGGGCGAGGTTCGTCGCTATGGTAAGGTTCCCGGCTCTTGACGTGGCGGAGTTGCTCGATGGAAGTATCCTGAGAGCGGCGGATATCCCCACGCCGAAAATAAGAATAGCAATTATGATCTCTACCAGTCCCGCGCCTTTTTCCGATTTAAACATGATCTTCCGTTCCTTACTCTAATCGACCGTGATGTTTCCCGTCCCTCCGAATATCCGGACGGTCTTGTTCTTGTTGGCCGGGTTTCGAAGCGTTATCGTACCGCTTTCCCTCGTATTTCCCTTCGACCCGAATGTAAGCTTCGACGAGGAAAATGTATGCCCGACGATCCTCACTCCCGGCGAGAGCGTATATGTCGCGCTCTGAAACTCGTCTGAGGACCTGTTGCCGTTGCGATCGCTGTCTTCGAAATAGGAATAATTATCGTTTGTCATATCGAATGAAAAGACGACATCTATATTCTTCATAACCGCTGAAGAACGGGCGCTTCGCAAAGTGACCGCAAACTGCTCGGCATCGCCGTTCAGCCGCCAGTTCTGTATGAATCTGCCGAATGCCGGCATCGAAAGAATGGCCATAAGTCCTATTATCAGGACAACAACCATCAGTTCAGCCATCGTAAATCCCGAATCGTTCCGTAATTTCTTTCTCATTTTTTACACCGTAACCAATCAAGGGATACGTATTATTTATCAACCATCAGAGCTGAATAGAAAGATTCATGCCAAATAATCGTGTTTCCGATCGTATCCGGGAAGTTCTTCTTGAGCTTTTAAATGTAACCCGGCATTGACAGTTCCGCAAAACAGTTGCCATATGCGAATGGCCTTTCATTTTTGCATCGAAAGGCGATTCGAGCAGGTACGCCGCTCTGGAATACGGACGGCCGGGGATGGTCCTGAATATCTCTTATGTTCATTGACTAACCTCGATTCATTTATTACATTCGTCAGAGGAGGAGAAAGCGAGACCTCATTTGGACCGCTCGCCCGTCAATCGCGACTTTTCCGTATAGAATCCCTTCCACGCCGGAGAATTTATGGAGTTCAGGGTAATCGACCGAAAATCACTCGACGTTCCTGCATGGGAGAAGCTGACCGCGGAAAGTTCCTTCTTTCACAGCCATTACTGGGTCGATACGTGCGTCGACGGACTCTCTCCGGGAACGCATGCTGAATTTCTCTGCGGTTACGAGGGCGATCTGCTGATCGCCGGCATGCCGGCTGTCATCACCAGAGACTTCGGCTTTAAATCTTTCTACTCGATGCCGTACGGAACGTATGGCGAAGTAGTCATGGCCGATGGAGTCAACGGCTCGACCAGGGACGAGTTCTACCTGCACCTGGTGAAATATCTTAAAAAGAGAAGGTTCTCCAGGATAGCGATCACAGACTTCGACAGGAATTTTTCAGGGATGAGCGAACCGTTTCTCGATCACAGCGAGACGTTCACCCATATCATCTACCTCGACGATAACGAAGAGCATACGCCACCCGACAGAAAGATAAACGGCCATATCAGGGCGGGGCAGAAAGCCGACACCGAAATAATCTGCATAAAGACCCGGGAACAACTGAACGCCTTCTACAGGCTTTACGAGATGACCGAGAAGAGGCACGGCAGTATCAAGCCTCTATACAGCAAACATTTCTTCAACAGCATCCTGAAGCATCTGAGCAACACGGAGATGCTTTACTGGAACTGCCTGATGTTCGGTGACAGGATGGTCGGGTCCTGCATCAACTTCATCTATGCCGGAACCCTGTTCAACTGGCAGACAGTCTCGGATTATGAATACAGGAGGTTCAAACCGAACCATATCCTGCTCTCCGAAGCGATCGACGTCGGGATATCGATGGGTATAAGGAAGATCAACCTCGGCGCTTCCCCTTCCTACGCGCACAGCCTTATCGATTACAAGGAACGCTGGGGCGGCGTCAGGGTCGGGTACGACACGTACCTCTCCGATTCATGGCTGCGAAGGCTCTTCTCCTCAAGGTGATTAACGCCGCGTTTCAAAGCCCCCTCATCCATTCTTTCCTGAGGTACCTTCCCGGATCATCGAGCGCCCGGTCTATCGTGGCGACGAGCGCCTCCCTGTCCTTGCGAAGCGTCCCTTTCAGGGCGAGGTAGTTTGAAGCGTGGTTGCTTCTGAAGATGCATCTGTCATTCTCGAGACGCGATATCATCTCCCTCAGTTCGAGCAGGTCTTCGGCGGGAGTGTTCATCCGGAACCCTGGTCCGAAGAGTTTTATGTATTCTTCTTCGAAAGGACCGAGCATAAGGGTAAGGGCCGAGAGATATCTTGGCTCCAGCCTGCTTACCAGCTCTCCGGTCATCCTCGCGTGGCGCAGACTTCTTTCGCTCCCACCAAGACCCGTTATCACCGTGGCCGAGATCTTAAGCCCCGCTTCGCGGGCTTTGGCGCAACCCTCGATCATCTCGCCGGGAGTCGCCCCCTTGCCTGTCATCAGGAGAAGCTCGGGATCTCCCGTTTCCACGCCGTAATAAATTATCTTCAGGCCTTTCTCCCTCAGGCGCGTCATCTCGCCGACCGACTTGCCCAGGAGATTTGAGGGGTTCGCGTAAGCGCTCACCCTCTGCAGACGGGGAAAGGATCCGGCGAGATAGTCGAGGATCCGTTCGAGCTTTTCAGTGGCGAGAACGAAAGCGTCCCCGTCGCCCAGGAATATCCTCGCCGTCTCCGGCAGGTATCTTTTCGCGGCATCTATCTCACCCTTCAGTACTTTCCATTCCTTGACAGCGAATCTCTTTCCTTTATACATCTGACAGAAAGCGCATCGATTGTGAGAGCATCCGCTCGTCGCCTGAAGTATCAGAGAGCCCGCTTCGCTTGGAGGCCTGTAGACAGGTTCGTCGTACTGTATGAACATCTTTACCTGTTGAAAATAATCCCCGCGACCAGTGGTTTTTTATTTAACAAATCTCAAAATAGTGATATCGTTCTTGCAAGCTACGGATTTATCAGAACAACGCTGTAAAAGCTACCATAAATAGCCGCAGGAATGAAATGATAATCGGAATTGGAATCGATTCAGTATCGATCTCCAGGATACGGGGATTGATAGATAGATATGGAAGACGTTTTCTGGGAAAGATCTTCACCGATCGTGAGATCGACGAAAGCGCGGATCGAAGGGATAACGCCCAGTTCTTCGCCGCGAGATTCGCCGCCCGCGAAGCCTTTTTCAAGGCGCTTGGAACAGGCTGGGGGCGCGGCATCTCGCTTAAAGAAGTCGGCGTTGTCAAAAATGAGAACGGGAAACCGGATCTCTCTGTTTCCGGCAAGGTGTCGGTTGCCCTCGAAAAGCGCGGCGTTACCGCGACGCATCTCAGCCTCACCCACGACGGTGAATATGCCCAGGCTATTGTGATCCTGGAAGGAGGTCAGTGATGCAGGAAGTGCCGAAAAGCATGATAGGGGTGAGCGGCAAGCTCTTTGTCAATTCGCTCCTGCTCAGGGAAGGGATTCTCTGCAGCCATGGAAAGAACGGGATCGATCTGGTTGTGACCCTGAAAAGGCCGAGACGCAATTGGTCTATTCTCGTAACGACGAACCTTAAACCAAAAAAGGCAGGCGGCAAGGGGAAGATGGCGCTGGACTGGTGGGTGCCGGCAAAGAACACCGCCGATTATGTCTCATGCGTCGATCTCAGTACGCTCAGAGCGTGGATCTTTAAAAACGATGAGTTTCAGAAACTCTCCCAGCAGAAGGCTGGAGGAAGATACCACCTCTACATGTACACCAACAAGGGCGTCGCTCTGAGAGGCAAGAAACAGATGAAGTTCGATTACGAGTTCGAACCGTACAGGATAGAGAACAGGATCTGCAGGGGAGTATTCGACAAATAGATGCCATTTCAAAACCAATTCAGCTGGTCGATCTCGCGCGAGTCTCTGTTTAACGAATGCGCGCGAAAATATTACTTCCACTATTACCTCAGCTGGGAAGGCTGGAAGAGATCATCCTCTCCTCTTCGACGGGAAGCGTTCAAACTCAAGCGCCTGGTATCGCTCCCTCTCTGGAGGGGGCAACTGGTCCACTACATAGCAACGAAAGTCCTTCAGTCGACGCGCGTGAAGGGAAGGATCCCCGCGGCGGAAGACGTGACCGGTTATCTTGAGGAGAGGTTTAAGAAGCAGCTCGATTTTTCGCGGCGGAGGCTCTACCTCACCGAGCCGAAAAAAAGCGGCGAATGGCTCAACATCAACTGGCTCGCCCTCTTCGAACATGAATACGGCCGGGATCTTTCCGAAGAAAGGATTGAAAAGACCTTACGTGAATCGATACAGGGGGTCGAGACCCTTCTTCGTTCGGATATTCTCGGGATCATCTTCGAGACCGACCGGACAGGATGGATCATTGAGAATATAGATCTTGGCGAGTTCGCCCAGGTCTTCGTCTTCGAGGGCGCAAACGTCTTCGCGAAGACCGATTTCATTTTCACCGGCAACGACGGTACTTTCAATATCGTCGACTGGAAGACGTTCAGCGGAAAAAACGGCGGCGATGACGAAGATGATAAAGGAAAGGCGGGAGTCCAGCTCGGAGTGTACGGATACTACGCGGCAGTCATCGGAAAAAACCCGGTCGACACGATCCGCCTCTACGAGGTGAACCTGCTCGGATCAGGGAGGCATATCGAGCATAAGATAAGCGGGGAAAACATCGACTCCTTCAGAGAGCATATAAAGGAAGGCATCTCGAAGATGGCCTCACTTCTTGTCGATGGGAATATTCATCTCAATCAGCCCCTGCCCCACCGGCACTTCGCGATGAACCAGGGGCCGCATTGCCGCTACTGCAACTTTTTCAGGATATGTGTCGACGAGGAGAGTCCCCTGAGGCTTGAGTAGATAAAAATATTCACCGGCAACTGGGCGGGCGGTTGCCGGAGGAGTTGAAGCAGGCAGTTCATCATGACGAAAGTAAATGAATCGGACAGGATAAAAAAACCGGGTGGCGGGCACCTTTTCTGGGCCGTCGTCTTTTCAGTGATGGGGATCCTCTCGCTGGCGAGAAAGATGATGGTGATAGGCGGGGTCCCCGTCTGGGCAATATCGTTTTTTCTGATAGGCGCATCCAATCTGCTCAAGGCGCCCGCATTCCATTCGCTCCTTCGCCTCGACGGATCAAAGGCGGAACGGATTAGCAAAACGGGGACAGCCGTCAATATCGTGGGGATAGCTTTTATCGTAATTGCTTTTATAATAGAGGTTTACAGAAATTAACGGCCTTATGGCCTGAGGTGTTTCCCCAACCGGCCAGCCAGCCGGACCGGTAATGGATATTTCTTTTATTTTGCTTCTTGCCTTCGCCCGGTTTCGATGATATATAGACTACCGGGGCGTGATCACGGGATGATCGCCACGCTCCGGTGAAGTTAAAACCGTAAAACAGGGGGTCGAAGTTGGCTGTCACTCTAAATGGATCTGAACTGACGATTGAAAAACTGGTAAGGATCGCGAGAGATCGCGAAGAAGTCATCCTCTCTCCCGATGCCATAGAACGGATCAAGGTCTGCCGCGCGATGCTCGAAAAAAAGATCGTCGCGAAAGAGATCATGTATGGAGTCAACACGGGGATCGGGGAATTTTCCGAAGTAGTACTCGACGACGACCAGATCCAGGATTTCCAGAAATACCTCATATACAATCATGCCGCGGGAATCGGCGATCCGGCGCCGCTAGAGTACGTCAGGGCGGCGATGGCGGGCAGGATCAACGTTCACGCGCACGGCAACTCGGGAAACCGGCCCGAGATAACCCTCACTCTCGTCGAGATGCTCAACAAGGACGTTACTCCGTTCGTCTGTCAGAAAGGGTCGGTCGGCGCGAGCGGCGACCTCGCCCCTATGTCGCAGATAGCCCTTCTGATGATGGGCGAGGGTCAGGCTTACTACAAGGGAGAGCTTCTCGAAGGGGCCGAAGCGATGAAGAGAGCGGGTATCCCCGTTCCAGGGCTCAAAGCGAGGGACGGACTGGCGACCATCAACGGATCGAACCTTCTCACCGCGATGAGCGCGATAATGCTCTACGATTCGAACAGGTGGCTCAAGCAGGCAGAGATCGCGGCAGCGATGTCGCTCGAAGCGCTTAAAGCGAACATGAAACCGTACAGCCCCCAGCTGCACCGGATCAGGGGGTTCAAGGGCGCGCAGAGATGCGCCGCGGCGATACTGAAACTCGTCGAGGGCGGCGACCTCGTGGAGGGAAAGATAAAATGCAAGGTCCAGGACGCCTACTCGATGCGGTCGACTCCCCAGGTCATCGGCGCCGCGCATGACGCTCTCGAGTACGCCCGATCCCAGGTCGAGATAGAGCTCAATGGCGTTGGTGACAACCCGATCTTCTTCCCCGACGAAAACCTTCAGCTTTCCGGCGCGAACTTCCAGGGAACTCCCGTCTCGCTTCCGATGGATATGATAAGCGCGGCGATAACTATGGTCAGCGTGATGTCGGAAAGAAGGATGAACCGCCTCAACAATCCCGCCCTGAGCGTCGGACTTCCCGCTTTTCTGACGAAAGGGGCCGGTATGTTCTCCGGCCTGATGCTCAGCCAGTACACCGCCGATATGCAGATCGTCGAACAACGCATCCTCTCGATGCCGGCCTCCGTCCACTCGATCCCGGCCGCGGCCGACCAGGAAGACTTCGTCTCGATGGGCATGAATACGGCGATCAAGAACTTCCAGATCCTCGACAACGCTTACGGGGTCCTGGGCATCGAGCTGATGGCGGCGGCCCAGGCGCTCGATTTCCGTGATTATTCATTCGGAAAGGGCGTCACGAAAGCAAAGGAAGTAATAAGGAGGCACGTCAAATTCCTCGATATCGACAGACCTCTTTATCCCGACCACACGGCGATGAAAGAGCTTGTCAGATCGTGCGAGATACTTGAAGAGGTTGAAAAGGTCACCGGAGCGCTGGACTGACCTCAGGTCTTTCACGGGGATCAAATAGTTCGCGGCGATTCTGCCCGATAAAGGGTAAAGAAGTTCTACGCGCCCGCAGCCGGCTGGCTACGTGGCGATATCGCCCACGATATTCTCCAGGATATTCTCAAGAGTGATTATTCCGGCGGTCCGGCCATTATCCGTGACTATGGCGAAATGATCCGGATTGTTCTTCAACGTAAGAAGAAGCCTCTTGGCGAAGATATCGCTGTCGACGAAAAAAGGCTCATGCATGACCATTTCAAGGCTTTCTCCTCCATCGAGCCCGAGCAGGTCGAAGAGTGAGATGACTCCTACTATACTCCCGTCGTCGGGAGAGGTGAGCGGGTATCTGGTATAAGGATGACGGTTCGCTTCCTCTACCACCTCGTCGATCGAAGCTGTCACAGGAAAGGAGATCACTTCGGAAGCGGGGACCATCAGGTCAGAGGCTTTGATCATTCCAAACCTGAAGACCTTGTCGATCATCTCCGTTTCCCTTTTCTTGACCTCTTCCGAAGCGTTGCCCCGCCTGTAGAGATATATCAACTCTTCGCGTGTCGAGATGATATACGACCCCTTCTCGCTCTCTTTCAGTCTGCCTGTCATCAGGCGCGCGAACAGTGTGACCGGCATAATTACCGGCCAGAGAATGAATGTAAGGGCCTTCAGGAATGGAGCGACGATTATCGAGAACCTGTCAGCATGGTCGAGATATATCGATTTGGGTATTACCTCTCCGAATATCAGGATCAGCGGCGTGATGACTATTGTCGCTATAAGCGGCCCGGAATCGCCGAATCTCGAGACAGCCAGGGCGGTCGCCGTCGCCGTGCAGATAATCACTGAGATGTTCGTGCCGACGAGGACTATGCTGAAAAACTTCTCCGGGTCCTGGATCAGTCTTTCAAGGATACTCGCTCTCCACGATCCGAGCTTGGCCCTGCTTCTCAACTTGACCTTGCTGCACGATATCAGCGCCGTTTCCGAACCGGAGAAGAACCCGGCGAGCAGTATAGAAGCGGCCATAATTATCAGCGAATCGAACAGCGTCATCCTAATCGACGTCCCCTCTTGTTCTTTCCAGCTTGATCTTGTTGATCTTCTTCATCTCCGCCGACAGCACGAGCCAGCGGTACGGGCCCAATGTAAAGGTCTCTCCCTCTCTCGGAATCCGCCCTATCGCCTCGATCAGGTATCCTCCGACCGTCTCGACCTCGCGTGAATCCAGAGTCGATCCGAACTCGGAATTGAGGTCTTCGAGCCTCATCGCTCCCTCGACGACTATATGATCCTCATCTATGCGGTTGAACTCATCGACGTTAGGCTCGCGCCTGTCCCGGATCTCCCCGAAGATCTCTTCGAGCATATCCTCGAGAGTCACTATACCTTCGAAAGAGCCATGCTCGTCGACCGCGATCGCCACATGCTTTCTGTCAGCGATGAATTCTCCGAGCAGGTCCCTTATTTTCTTCGTCTCGGGGATAAAATCGGCCGGGCGCATGATATCACGCAGCGTAAGCTTTTCATTCTTCTCATACCTCAACAGATCCCTCGCGTGAAAGATCCCGATGATCTTTTCCACCGAATCCTCGTAAAGGGGGATCCTCGTGAATCCCCTGCTTCTTGCCTCGATCGCCGCTGCCTGAAGAGTAGTATCGGCGCTGAGCGAGAATACTTCCACCCGCGGAGTCAGGATCTCGTATACAGCCGTATCGGTAAACTGAAAAAGATTGGTAAGTATCTTGCTCTCGAAATCGTCGAAAAGGCCGTCGTTGCCAGCCATCTCAACGGCATCGACAAGTTCGTGGGAATGGTATTCCTCCCTGCTCTCGCCAAGAAGGGCGCGGCTGCTTTTCACCGTGATATCGGCGATATATCCCAGAGCTACCCTTACGGGAGTAAAGATATACATCAAAAATCTCAGCACCGGCGCGACAGCCAGCGCCAGCGGCACCGAATGTTTCAAAGCCAGGCTCTTCGGCGTTATCTCTCCGAATATCAGGATAAGAAGTGTCATGACGATAGTCGCTACGGCCGGACCGCTGTCTCCCATAATCCTGATGGCGAGGGCTGTTACGATGCTCGTATTGGCGATATTGACGAGAAGATTGCCGAATAGGACAGTAACAAGCAGCATCCTCGGATTTTTCATCATCGAGGCGATGCACTGCTCCCTGTTATTTCCCTTTTTCATTCTCGAGAGCGACGATCCGGGCAGTGAAAATATCGCCGTTTCGGCTCCGGAGAAGAAGGCCGAGAGGGCGAGAAAGATTACAACTGATACGATCAGGAGGATATGTTCCATAATAAAACGAACACCGCAGCGATCTCCACCCCGTCGGGGAGACCCTGATTTTCAACAGCTTGATGAGTCCCGCTTGACTGGTGACAGGTAATTCCGGTCATAAAAACGATTTCCCCGGGTCCTCGGGTGCTCCCTCCGGTCATTCTCCGAGAATCTCGCCGAACTGCTCTCTCGCGACGGCCGCCTCTTCGCTTCCGGGATATTCCCTGAGCAGCCTCCTGGCTATTCCCGCGGCAAGGTCGTCGTCTCCGATATTGTGGTAAGAAACAGCCATCCGGAGAAGCGCCGAGGGGATCTTTTTCCCCTGGGGATATTGCTGCAGTATCGAGGAAAATTCCTTGAGCGCGTCGAAATACTTCTCCATTTCGATATAACATTCCCCGCGGATGAACCTGACCTGCTCGCCGAGCGGATGGTCGGGATATTCCCTGAAGAAATCGTCCGACTCCTCGATCGCCAGTTGATATTCCATCCTGCTGAAATCGAGATAAAGCTGCCTGTACATCTCTTCAGGTCCGGGAATGGCGGCGGCAGGTTCGATCGCGCTGGAATCGGGCTGAATCTCTACTCCATGGCCGGTCGACGATGAATCGGGCCGCGTGGCCTCCTGGCCTGTCCGCGGCTGTGCCACAACCTCCCTTTTCGGAGGCTTCCATGCCGAGGCGCTCCCTGATTCATCGAGCATCTGCATGATCACGTTCATCTGATCCTTGAGTTCCTCGAGATCGAGCTTCCTCTGGGCATTGACCGATCTTGAATATTCTTTCTGTCCCGATACAGCCTGTTCGAGGGAATAGACGCGCCTCTGGAGGGTCATGTTGGCGTCGATCAGCGAATCGACTTTCGCCGACGTCTCCATGGTAACGCCGGGGGCGCGAAAAAACTTGCGCCCCCAGCACCCGTTATTCAAAACCGCGATCGTGATGACCGCGAAGATCAATCCCCTTCGCAAAATAATTTCCTTCACTTACGAGGGCTACTTGAGCACCATGTGCGCGCGGCGGTTCATGCTCCACGCGTTCTCGTCATGTCCCCTGTTGAAAGGCTTTTCCTCTCCATAGCTGACAAGCGAGAGCCTGCGGGCGCTGACGCCGTAGGCTACGTAAAAATCAAGGATAGCCTTGGCCCGTTTCTCGCCGAGCGAGAGGTTGTATTCGTTCGTGCCGCGTTCATCGCAATGTCCCTCAACCAGAAGATTGACTTCAGGATTATCCATCAGGATCTCGGCGTTCATCGTAAGGATATCCTTGTACTCCGGTTTGATGCTGAACTTGTCGTAATCGAAGAAGATGTCCTCGAGAACTATCGGTTCCACCTCGACGACCGGTTCTTCCTCGACTTCCTCAAGGACTGGAGGAGGCGGTGGCGGAGGCGCGATATCTTCCGCCGGTTCGATGTCCTCGATAGGTGTCATCTCTTTTTTAGCGCAAGCGGGAAGAATCATCAGCGCTGCCAGCGCCAGTACGAGGATCAAGTAGCTGAATCTAGTCATGAGAGCTCAACCTCCCTGTTTATGTTATCAAGGCCGCTACCTTCAGCCTTACCATCAGATTAATCGAGGTTTATAATACCCTCTGGCCGATATATTGAAAACAGATATTTTGTTTTTTTTACAAATATTTTAAGTTTTGACAGGCGGCGCGAATCTACCTCGCCAGAGGCGACCACGAGGGGGATTCTCCCCTTGCAAGCCTCCTCTTCGATCCCGATTCGATATCTATCACGACTATCCACGGCTCGCCGGCGAACTTCACCGACGCTGCGAGATGTTTTCCATCCGGCGCCCAGCATGGATCCTCGTAACTCAGCATGTCCTCGAAGACGGTCTCCTCCCACAATCCGTCCGGCGAGATCACGCGGAGCCTGTAGAGCCAACTTTCCCTAGATACATAGGCGATCAGGTCCCCCGCGGGAGACCACGCCGGAGAGGTGTTATAATTGCCGTCTCGCGTCAGGCGCCTGACGTTGCCTCCGTACCTGTCCATCACGTAGATCTGAGGGTTCCTCGTCCGGTCGGAGACAAAGACGATCTCCCTGCCGTTCGGAGACCACGAAGGCGAACAGTCAATCGCCCTGTTTGTCGTAAGCCGCGACACGATCTCGCCGCTCGGCCTGATGAGATATATCTCGCTGTTGCCCTTCAGGCTCAGCGTCATGGCCAGTTCGTCCCGGGCCGGGAAATAGCTCCCGGCGATATTTATCCCCTTCCGGTGGGATATATTCGTCCTGGTGTTCCTTGCAGGATCGATGAGGTAACAGTCGGGGTTATCCCTCCTGTACGAGGTGAAACAGAACCTTTCGTGATCGACCCATTCGGGAGATACGACCAGTTCGTCGCTTGTCACCGGGCGCTCGCCGTAGCCGTCATAATCTATCACGTGGAGATTCTTGAAATCTCCTTCCCTTCTTGTGAAGAGTATTCGGGTCGTCGCTACACCCGTCTCTCCGGCGAGGAAGAAGAGTATCTCGTCGCAGAGATGATGCGCTATCGAGCGTCTTGCTTCGCTGGCGAAGGTGTAGCGCTTGGTGAATATCACTTCCCTGCTTGAATAGTCGAGAAGCCTCGCCTCGAGGGAATATTTCCCCGAATCGACGGCAAGCGTGCCCTCGATTATCGCCGATGCGGTACGCATATCCGAAAAGGTGTCGGCGCCCGCGACGAAACGCATCGGTTCGAAGATATCGGTAAAGAGAAGGTCCTTTTCTAGGACTTTCGATATATACGCCGCCACGCCGGCGCCCGCCGGCGTCTGCGCTTCGAAATCCCTGATCACGATCGGTATCGTCCCGCCGCCGGACTTTTCGGTGCTGAGATGAATGTCTGTCTGCGAGGCTGCCACCGTTGGAAACAGCAGAACCAGCGCCGCGGCCGCTATAAAAACCCTCATTAAAGACTCTCTCCTCATTTCGCCGCCCTTCCCGTTCAATCTTTCTGAATAAATGTGAAATGTATCCCGAGCCACGGCTCGGTGAAAGCTCTCGGCAGCGGCGGAAAAGGCGCGGAACTCTTAATCGCCCGCAGAGCCGATCTGTCGAAATATGAATTTCCCGAACTCTCTTCGATCCTCACGTCGGCCACGCTGCCGTTACGGTTCATCCTGAAGTAGACGACGCAAGAGATCCCCGTCCCCCTTTCGGATGCGGACGAAAACCAGTTCTGCGATACCTTGCGCTCTATCGCCGAGAGATAATACGAAAATGGAAAGCGCGGAGCGTCGACCGTCATCGACGACGTGGCTTCATCCACCTTGTCCACCGATACGTCGAGTGGCTTTTCTTCCTTCACCGGTTCGGGAGGCTTTTTCTCCTCGACCTTTTTTTTCGGTTCGTCTTTTTTCTTTGGTTTCGGTTTCGCGGGGGCGGGGGCTTCTTTCTTGACTTCGGTCTTCACCTCGGGCTCGGGTTCGGCCTTCCTTATGATCGGCTGGAGTATCTTCACCGAATAGATCTTCTTCGGAAGGCGCATGTCCGGCACTACATTGAACATGTAGACCAGCGCGAACAGCAGTATGACATGTACCAGGATCGAAATAAGTAAGGATAACCTCATCGTCCCCTGCCCTTTAGCGGATCAACCGCTATCTTCCTGCTCGGCTATAAGACCGAGATCCTCAATCCCCATCATCTTTATTCGAGCGATGACTCTCATCACGTGTCCGTATTTCGTCTCCTTGTCGGCCCTGAGAAAGACTCTCGGGGCGTTCGTCTCGAGAGCTTTCTTTAGCTCGGCCGAAAAATCGCGCCAGGCTACCTTCTCCTTGCCTATGAAGATCTCACCAGCCTCGTCGACTGAGACTGTGATCCCTTCCTGTTCCTCGATCACCTTCGCCTCCGCTTCGGGGAGGTTCAGTTTCACGCCGGCCTGGAGAAAAGGAGCTGTAAGCATGAAAACGATTAGCATGACCATCATCACGTCGACAAGATTGGTGATATTTATATCAGCCATCGATGAGTATCTTTTATGTTTCATCCCTGCCTCCCTCTACCTTCCGCCTGACTGGCCGATATCGCTGTAGCGGCCGTCGAGGATGCGGCTTCTCAGACGAACCGAGAAAGAAGAGAGTTCCTCTTCCTTTCTCCTTACCACGCGAAGGATATAGTTATACCCGATCACCGCGGGAATAGCAGCGCCAAGACCGAAGATCGTCGTTATCAGCGCGTCGGCGATCCCCGGGCCTATCACGTAGAGGTTCGCCGAGCCCCTTACGCCCATGCTGAGAAAGGAGCTCATGATCCCCCACACCGTCCCGAGAAGACCGAGAAAGGGAGAGACCGAAGCGGTCGTTGAAAGGAATATAAGGTATGATTCCCAGTCCGAGATGATCGAATCCATCCCGGCGTCGATATAGCTGTCGAGATTTTTCATGTCGCTGAGCTCGCCGCTCCCGATCTCTTTTCCGATATACCCCGCCATCGCCGCCTCGGGCGATTCACTCATCCCCTTCGTCTTTTCAGTGAGAGAGGCGATAGATCTTTCTTCCTCGAATATACGCCTGAATCTTCCGCTCTGCTTCGAAGCCTTTCTGAAAAACCTTATCTTCTCGAAGATTATCGTCCACGAGACGACCGAGAGCACGAGCAGAAGAGCGAGTATCGTCTTCGCCAGCGTCCCCGTATTGGCAATCAGATCTGTAAAGCTTCCCGACATCTGAAGAAAGAGCGGCATCCCGTCATACCCCATAGTGGTCCTCCTTTTTCCATTTCAACGCGCACATTATCATTCTACCCGTAAACGGTCAAGTTAGTTTCACTTCGACAGAAATTATACTTACCGCTCCGGTTGACGCCCCGGACACGCGGGAGGGCAAAAAATGGAAACTTTTCACCTCTTCCCGACGTCTAATATAATAGAGGCGTCAAATGACGGATCGGACCTGCCGCGAATCGATGCCGGGCAAAGGGTTTCGGGGCCCTCAGCCGAGGCGCCGGGAAGAGCCGGCAAAAGAGGTTTGACTTGTCAATTCGCCATAAAACTACTATAATCTATATGAAGTATAGTAGTACCGTTCGCCGCGCCACCGTGCCAGTTGGAATCGCGGGAACAGAATTTCGAACACCCCCTGGAAGGAGTGAGGGTTATGAACCGCAAGCTACTGCTCTTCCTTCTGGCTTTTATTATCGTCCCATTGAGCGTATTGGATGCTTCGCCTGTTGAGGTGACACGGGCAACGCCCGCGAGGGATACCGTCGCCCGTGAAGATGTAGACGTGGCGATCCGGCTCGTCGGAGGCAAAGGTTCGGTCCTCAGGGAGGGCCGGGACATCAACCTGACCTTCCGCACAAGCAGAGACGCCTACGTCATCATCTATAATATAGACAGCGAGGGTATGATACAGCTCCTCTACCCTGAAGACGGAAGAATCCGCAGATCGAAAGGCGAGGAAGTATATTTCCTTCCCGAGAAGGGCAAGGGGATATCATGGGAAGTCAGAGGTAAAACAGGCATAGAATATATACACGCGATAGCCGTGACCGACGCCGACAGGATCAACGGCAACGAGCTGCTCTACCTTGCCGGTAACAGAGACGCTGCGCCGGGCGAGCAGCTCAGGGTCGATATCGATCCTTTTCTCGCTTTCAACCAGATCGACGAGATGATAGTCGATGACGCCCAGGGTGTCGCGCCCGCTTCCGACTTTACCTATTTCTATATCAACCGCGAGGTCGATTATCCGCGCTATCTCTGCTCGAGGTGCCACGGCGAGGGGAGCATAGAGGATCCGTACGCGCAGGAATGCCCCGAGGTAGTGATAGAGAAGATGATCTACGAACAGGATCCAGTCTATCCCTTCCCCCCGCTTTTCAGCATCCAGCATGTGGATGACTCGGATGACGGCGATTACGCGCTGAACTACTACGACGACAATCTCTCCAACGACTGGGGAGATTACGACACGTACGACGACAGCAAGGTCTACCTGTCGATATATTATACCGATTATGATTATCCGTACGGTTTCTACTACCCGCAGTACAGGTCATGGTACGCTTACAACTATGATCCGTGGGGATGGGACTACTGGGATCCGTGGTACGGCGGAGGGTTCTACTTCTCCTTCGGGTGGAACGATTTCTACTATCACCACATTCCGTTCTACTCATGGTATGACTACAGGTACAACTACTACGCGTGGAACAGCTGGTACGGGTACGGCGGCTTCTGCGGCTATCCGTGCTACAGCGACTATTACCACCGCGACAGAAGGCCGCTGTACGGAGCCCGCGATTTCAAGAAACGCTCGATCGACTACGCGATGGTCACAAGGACGAACAACCGCAGGGACAGGATCGCCGACAGCCGTGACGCGAGAAGGACGAAGACTCTCAGCCCTGACGCGAGGATCCCATCCGGCACAGTCCGCGACAGGACGATCGGCGGCTCGGCGGTAAGCAGCCGCGTCAGGGACGCCAGCATCACCGGAATCAGGCCGGCGACGAGAACGACTTATGACAGGGACGTCAAACGGCAGGTGATCCACGGCGACGCCCGCAGGGTAAGAACTGCCGGGGACGCGAGGACGACCCGCCGGACATACGATCCCGCGACAACGAGGACGAGAACGAATACCCGGGACCGCGACCCGGCGATCAACCCGAACACCAGGGGCAATACGATCGACCGCCGCTCCGGCGGAAGCAAGGAAAGGGACGCGACCCGCTCCGGATCGTCAACGACGAGAGACAGAACGGGGAGCTCTTCCAATTCGAAATCTTCTACTACGACGAGAAAAAACAGTTCGCCGACAAGGACCCGATCGAGCGGGACGAAGAAGACCGAGAGAGAGACGAGCAGTTCGGTGAGAAAGAGCAGTTCGAGCAGCTCATCATCGAGCAGCACGGCCAGGTCTTCATCGAGCAGCTCTTCGTCGAGGTCTTCGTCATCGGGAGGCAGCTCGTCGAGGTCTTCGTCATCGGGAGGCAGCTCCGGCCGGAGAAGATGATCGAATAATAATGTGAAATAACAGACAGGGAGGTGAAAAATCACCTCCCTGTTTTTTTTGCGTGTTTGATCTGGCGGGTGGCCTGAATCAGCGGAGAAGGACCATCTTTTTCGAGACCCTCTCCTTCCCCGCTTCGATCCTGTATATATATATTCCCGAAGCTGCCCTGCCTCCGGCGCTATCCATCCCGTTCCACGAGGCGGTATGCCAGCCGGAGCCGACCGTTTCGCTGACCAGGCAGATGACAAGCCTTCCGCTCACATCGTAGATATTGAGGTTAACGAATGACCTCGCGCTGAGGCAGTACCTGATCTCTGTCGACGGGTTGAACGGATTCGGGCTGTTCTGCGTCAGGACAAGCGGCGCAGCTGAGATCGAGGCGCTCTGCGTCTCAAAGAGCAGCCGCCGCTCCCCGCTTCCATCGAGAGAATATACCCTGTATCTGTACGATTTTCCTGGAACGACATCCCTGTCATTGAATCGAAAGTTCATCCCTTCGGCTGTGATGACGGCGTCCTCTATCATCTCGAACGGCCCCTGCCCTTCCGATCTCTCGATCCTGAAGGCGGCCCCCTGAGGCCGATCGATCGAAGAGACTTCCCAGGCAAGAACGATGAGGTCTCCTTCGATGCTGAGCGAAGATGAGACTAGAGCGGTGGCGACTTCGCCGAGATCATTCACAGAGTACCCCGAATCGGGGCACGACATATATGACTCCGCTCCGTAATCGACAAGAGCATTCACCATAAAAGCCGACCATACGACGCCGTCTTCCTGAGTGGAATCTGCCTCGGTCGCGACGATCACTTCGTATTCGGGGTCGTCAGTGCCGGGAAGAGTGTCGATGCATGTCCATGCCGCGCCGAGTAGGTCCCTTCTGTATATCTCGTAATCGACCCTCGGGCCGGAGAAAATATCATCGATAAAGGAGGAGCTGAACCGCAGCGTCACCATTCCGCCATAGTCGCCGGGGCAGTCTTCCACCGATATGATCGACGGGTTGTGGCTGCGATTTGCCGAAGCGTAATTGTTGTTGAATTCGATCCATTCCTCGACTTCGCCACCGGTGTCGGTCTTTATGAGGAAAGAGAACTGCTTGTCGAGATAATCGGGCGAGTCGATATATATCGTGCCTCCCACCGAGCTTCCCGGACCGAGGTCGAAGTATGTATCGTGGAAAAGTGTAAGATAGATGCCGGGGTAATCGTAATACTCGATAAGGATGTCGAACTCGCTCGCCGCGGCGCTGCCGTTATTGACAACGAGGAATTCAATCGGGATCGAAGCGCACGAATCGGGCATGACCTCCGGTGTCCGGAATGTTATTATATCGAGGTCTGGCAGATCGCTGAAGCCTCCGCCATAAGTCCATTCGAGCCACGAATCGCCGCACCCGTTGCAGTCGCAGCAGACATCATCCGCTTCCAGGCGGTATGTCGTGCCCTCGACCATCGGAGCTTCCGTTACAAGGTAAAGGGCTCCGGAGGTATCGACTTCCTGGTACGCCTCTATGAACCGCGCTGTATCAGCCGGAGATGAGACATCGTACATCGTGAAATGGGTATAGTAGGAACGCGAAGCCCACGTGTTGACGCAGGGATTGAAATCGACCCTTATCGATATCGGGCTGTAAGCTTCTATCGCCGATATATAGGGAGGCGTATGCTCGCAGTAGTTGAAGACGAATTGATTTAAGGCGCTTGCCGCTTCTTTCGGATACCCGCTTTCGCAGGTCGCCACAGCGAGCAGGCCGGTATCTGCGTGTGGGGCAAAGTTGAAATACGCGACATCGGCCGACAGCGGAAGCACTGTGAGCTTCTGAAGGCATACGGGATCTATCTGGCATGTGCTGAACGCGAGGGATACTCCTTCCAGAAAGGGGTCTCCCATCGAGCAGGAGATGAAATCGCCGTTCTCCGTGCCGATAATCGAGTGTGTCCCTGGCGGGCTGTCGATCCGGTATTCGACCGCCATCGCCCCTCCGGCCCCCGGGTCGAGAAAAACGTAGATATCATAAGGCGCCATGACCGGTACGCCAGTGACGCAAGCTGCTGTCCTCTGCTCGTTCGCCCAAAGGCTCAGCACCTGCCCCCTGGCGCAGGTCAGGGGCATGAAGATGATGATAAAGATGAAGATGCCTGTTATAACGAGCGAACTCGATCGGACTTTCATGACGCTTCCCCCCTGCCGGCAGGGAGATAGAGGCACGGCCCGAGGCTCGCGTCAGAGGCAGATCGCCCGGAAAGGCGAGATGGTTTTTCAGAGATCATTAGCAATCTTCCCTGTCAGTTCCTTTCATGATAATTTAGTGATTTATACCTGTTTCTAGTATATCGTTTTTTGGCAGGTCGGTCAAGGGGGGGCAGGCGAATATCATCACATTCCAGACATCCCTATTTTTGAAGAAACTCGATCAATTGCTTGCTTAAGATATTCTATCCCATGATCTTTTACAACTTGAGTGAACATTATATCAATCATCATATTTTCAGCACCATCAAGAGCATTTTGATAACTTGCCGCAGCTTGAAAGTAATCTCCTGCCTTTTCATATTGTGAACCGATCGCCTCCCACTGCCCATATTTTGTGGCATAGTAACCATTCGTATCTTCAGGATTCATTATTTCAAGAACTGCACGATATTGAAGAATCTTGTCATCTGGCGTAATTACAGATATTCCATACTTTCTGACGAATTCATCTACCTCATCTTTTAATAAATTATCCTTTCTTAAGACAGAATTTCTGATCGATCGCAGAATATGATTCAAATCGCTTTCTCTTTCGATAAACTCTATGAAGCCCTTTCTATCTAGATTTTCGACAGGTATATTGAACAACAGATCATTTAGAGAATTCTCAAATTTTTGCATGAGTTTTTTATCAATCGTATCCCATCTCACCCTGGTATTCACCGGACAATACCCGGCAGTAAAATGCTGAAAGAATACCACTGATAATATCGATTTTATCTTTTGGGGAAAATCTGTCGCGACATATGTATTTGCCTTTCTGATAGTAACAATACACTTTAGCAGGACATCCTGAGCTGCCGGTATATCCCCCAGGTACAGATTAATAATGCTCAGCTTCCCTAATACCAATATCGTACCTATCAGATCCCCGATCTCTTTCTTCATTTCAAGACTGTTTTCAAGATACTCTTTCGCTTCAACAAAATCTGTTTTGCCCAGAGTCTCCACAAGGTGAAAATCTACTGAAATGCTATTAAACAGCAGGCGGGATCTGTGCGTGGTCTGCGGGCCAGACAATTTTTCCAATTCATTCAAAGTTTTAAACAGAGTTTTTTCCATGGATTGTACTTTTTCCATGTTATTGAGCATTTTATAAGTTACCATGAATTCTTCGCCATATAAGAGTTCCTCTTCCAGGATCAACATCTTCTCTGCTGGAAGAATTCCACCCTTTTTTTCTGATACTCTTTTCTTGTAATCAAGCAACATCATCTGACCAACTGATAACAATTCAAGAGTCTTATCATAATCACCGGTCTCATAATAGCAGACTGCCCATGATCTTTGTAAATCCAATATCTCAACCATCCAATAATTGCTCCCTGTCGACAGCGTAATGACATTCAGATAGTATTCCTTCGCTTCTTCATATTCTCCTGATTCTTCCAATATTTTGCCCAAAACAATTGAAGGATGAAATCTCTCGGAAAGGTTCACTACTGGTTTAAAAGCGAAGTCATTTTCAGGCATTTTAAGCTTTTGTTTTTCGCCTAGAAAAGTGGGTATATCTGACACAATAGCTTGTGACTTCGGGGACATCTCCAACGTCTGGATTGCTTCCCTGTAGTCCTCTGGATCAGGTTGTCTGCGAAACACCCAGGCAATTTTTGAATTCCTGCCTGCTCTTAATACGGGATTTATATCGAATGAATCATTTCCACTATATCCAATACAAACCAATCCATTTTCTTCAATGTTTTTCGATAAACACGAAGCTTTCCAGACAGGTATTTCCCGTGAAATGGATTCCAGTGTCGTTATTAAACCTTTCGTAAAATATTTCCCTTCACTCAGGACGACAGAGCCATGCAGTTTGACAATCTGTATTTTATTTTTATCAGGATTTAAATAATCTTCGCGGTCAATAATCTGCTGGAAGGGTATTTCTTCATCCCGGAATGCTTTTTCCAGGCATAAATCAAAATTGGTCGTGAATATTCTTTGTACAATTTCCTCTTTAACAAGTTGAGCGATTTTTTTGTGGTAGTAATTAGGTCGAGCTTCTCCAAACTGGGTAATCAGATTTCCTGGATCATGCCCCCTCCACTTATGATAAATGGATAACAAATGTTCCATTCTGACTTTCTTTGCTATTCTTTGGATCAAATTGTCATCTTCAACTGGAAATCGTTCGTCACCCCCGAACCAATCCATTCTCAGAATTGATTTAGCAATTCCCAATGTAAGCGGCAAACAAGAAGGTTCTGGAACGGAAATGCCGGCACCAACAAACAGGTTTATCGGGGATTTAATTTCGCGATATATATCATAAATGTTCTTTGATTCAACAAAATGCATCATGTATTAGATATCTGTTTATAGCCTCTATCTTACTGACACCTTGCCTTCACAAATACCGAGTATCCTTGCGCTTCCTGGTTGAAAATCAATCTGCACTCTGGCGACGATCTTATTCCCTTTCGTGAACTGAAATACCGGTCTTCTTGTCTTCAAATGAAAGTTGGTCTGCCTGATGGCATTTCCACTTACAAAGTTTTGATGATACAGACGTAAATTTCCCGGAAAATCCGCATAAACCTGTAACAAGTCTGCATCTCCAGGATTAATCTCCATGTCAGTATAGACATCGTTGCCATGCGTGACTTTAATATTCCTGAATACCAGCTCGACCATTATGTTTTCCCTTTTATTTTCGCCCATTATGCTGCTCCTTTCATTTTAAAACAGGAAACCGGCTAGAGAATCCTTCGCTTATCAATAACTTTTTAGATTGATCTTCGTCCAACTCTCCAGTCCGACATAGGAATTGGACCTACAAAATCCCAGTAATCCTTAACTTCGATTATGTAATTTGCTTGACCTACCAATGCTAGAGTATGCCTCTCATAGGACCTATATTCTCTATCCGCATGTGAAAAGGCTTCTCTTAACTCGTAACCACGTTCAAGGAAATCGACAAGGAATTTAAGTTCTTTCGCCGTATCTTCATCAGCATGCATGAAAAATCTTAGTCCTTCTGTATGAGGTACAAGTCGATGGAAAAACGCATGGACTCCCTCGACGATAATCACATTAGGAGGTTGTATCGTTATAACTTTGCCCCTGTCTCCGATTGAGTGATCGTACGGACATACTTCAATTGCAGATCCTCCTATTAGCGTCATTATGTCCTCATACATCTCATCAAGGCGATGCGATTCCGGATCGAAACCGAGCACTCCCTTAGCCAACTTCTCGGCACGAGAGAGCATATAGCAATCAGTTCCAAGTACAGATACAGTCTTTCCGGACCCAAGGTCAGCTATTCTATTTACAAGCCTTTCACTAAGCCTTGATTTACCGATCGCACTCGTACCAAGCACTGCCGCAACCGTTACTCCACTAACCTGAGGCTCACTCTGTACAATAAGCCTAGCGATATCATCAGTTACTCCATCGCTTGCTTCCATATATCGAGGCCCATTTGCTATAAATTTGTTAAACGCCTCACTTCTTCGACGTTGATCCTGAAGACGTTTCATCTCCTCATTTACGCGCCCCAGAAGTTTTGGCAAGCTCCCTTCGGCCAGTTCCACAGGATTGCCCGCTACCTTGCAGCCGGAATTAATCTCATTGATCCAGTCAAGAAACTCTCTTCGTAAAGCCATATGACTTTCTTTTGACTTCGATTCGTACGTAAGAATACGTTGCTGCTTCATGTAAAATGGAACTCTATCCAGTCCCCGTGCTATAGGTATTGTGTTCTTTCCCAGTGTATGACATATGCCAAGCTCATAATACACGTTAGGATTTGCTTCAGTTGTCTCCACAATTACAAGATCAGCATCTACAATTTGACTTATGACTTCGACTGCAATATCTCCGGTACGACAAACTTCATCTGCTTTATAGACTGAATATCCACATTCGCGCAAAGAAGGTTCGATCACATAATCGTAGACCATCTCATTGTCGTTATTTTTAAATGGCATCAGAATTACAGCTTTTTTCTCCATACTACACCTCCAGCTGCATTTCTCTACGTACCGATAATAACCTTCGAATTGGTTGTAGATCTCCATGCAGGAAGATATACCTCCACAAAAGCTGTAACCTGGTAGATTCCGGTTGATCCAGGCAGTAGTTAGGTTGCTTCTTAGTCATCGTCAATACTATCCCTCATCATCTCTTTTTTATGTAACTCAGAATTACTATAAATTTCCAGATTCCCCGATCTTTTATTGAAGAACGCCTGGCAACCATTGCCTAACAGCTTCTGCTAGTTTATGACTCAAATCACCTGACCAACTTATGAATACTTTTGTTGCCATATAAACCCTTTCACCACAAAACACTTAACGTTAGCTTCATCTGCGGGATGGACTGGCGCGGGCCCCTGCCAGAGCCATCAATTGCATCCGATAGTTTGGCCAAGTTTATCCTATTGGTATGCTTGCCTATAAATCTTATCTTAATTAAGTCACTTGCCCAAATTATTTCTCTCTATTTCCAAATGGTTAGTCATTCACTCCATCTATCTTCGCGGATAGTTCTCAAAATTCCTGTTCATTAAGTGGTCGGATTCGCCCTTGAGCTCTTTCTCAACCAACTCTAAAAAGGAGGAGATATTGCAGTAATACTGGTCAACGTAGTGCTTCAGACGCTCATCACTAGGATCGAAGTACGCATCACCAAGAAGAAAAATGTAATACCTAAGAAATACGAGCAAGTCCGAGACATCAACAAGGCGACGGTCGAGCGCAAAGAAAATGTTCTCAAAGAACTCTAGGAAATCGTCAAACTCTCGGATACTGTCCATCTCATCAATTGTCACCATTGAAGCTTGATTTTCTGGCCCTGTTTCGTCATATGCCATTGCCTTTTCGCAGAGCGGAAGGTATTTCTCGCGTAAAATATGTGGGTAATCGAATGCTTGGATTACTGCAAGATGGTGATCTCTGAATCTCTGAAAGCTGTTTTCAAGATGTTTGAGTTTTTCCCATCGTTTCTGTTCAAGCTCAGCTTCAACAGACCGCCAGTATTTTATGAGAGCAAGAAATCCAGCCGATGCCGTGAACACGAAAATGATGATCTGAAGGCTAGAACACAAATCCGTCAGTTGCTGCCCGCTGTAGTGCCTGACAAGAAGACTGCCGATAGCAGTAGCGGATGCCGCTGCAACTAGGAGAAAAACTGGTATAAAAATATATCGAAATCTCTTTTCTATGATACTAGCTCCTTATTTGTTGTCCCCAGTTTACTTTCTATAGGGCCTAACAAATCGTTATAGCTGTGGGCTGCCTGGCGCGGGCCCTGCCCCGCAGGGGCCGTGACAGAGAAGACTCCGACGGCTGCTACGAGAGTTAGACCGAATACATCACGATCTCAATAATTTAGGTACCAAAATAAATATAATACTTATTATAAAGGTTAAAATCACTATTGCCGTACTGGTACTTCCAGATCCACGCCGGAATCCAAAATGATAATGAGTAATGGTAATAAAGAAACCAAAAAATACAAAAAGAATGATACCAAAGTAGTATGATCTCCAATCTGACCACCGTTCTATTTGTTTCCATAATATACAAAATATCGAACTATGCGCAGCAGAGAAGAAAACTCCAAAAAAGGGCATATATAATTTGCTCAACCATTGTGGTTCTTTCTCCGGTCGATCTAAGTTTTCCGGGCTATAGTATGCAAGATAAGAGTCAACCACTCCATTGTCTCGCAGGGTAGGTCGTAACGAATCGGCACCTATCTTAGGATCATCCAATTTCTTTAAAAGAACATTCAATGAAAGACGTGTATCAATTAAAGTGTCGAGAGTTATCCCAAACCGTCCCCAAACATAAAGCAACATAAAGGGCACCATTAAACTGAATGCTACAATAGGAAGATTGATGTTGAAAAGATTAAATGTAGCTATCTTTGTTGGCTGAAATATTTGAGAAGCTGTGATACCAATAAGTGATGCTTGTATTATAATCAATCGCTCAAGTCGTTTTTTTTCTTCAAGGTAAGCATTGTATCTTTTTTCAAATATATTTAATAATTCAGAAGCATCTCGATTTGGATAATTAATTATTGGGGATTTTGTCCCCTCTGCCCTCAAGGATCTTTGTGTAAATACTACTGTTATTAAAGCCCAAACAAACAAAATTCCAGCGAACGTGTAATGAAGGTTTTCCATTTATAAATTACTCCTTAGGTGATATTGCAATTTCATTCCGGTCTAGCATCCATCGGTTCAGCCGCGGGCTTTCCTAGCGCGGGCCTTGCCCAAGCAAGGACCGTGACAGGCCGGAGCCGTCTGCTGCAAGTGATGGAATGGACTCCTCCAATAAATCGGCGTTATAATAACGCCACGAACAACCATTTTCTAAAAGG
>JAFGCX010000029.1 GCA_016932415.1 Candidatus Krumholzibacteriota bacterium | reverse complement strand
CCTTTGTCCTTACTCAAGGACTGGTTTTTAATTCAAACCGAGGATACGCTCATTTTTCTTCATCCACAACTTTTGATAATATCTCCCGCCGGGCCCGGGCGTCCCCCTAGATCGACCTTACTGTGACGCCACCATTGGTGGTCCTTATATTGATATATCCATCGCCATCGCCGATGGATCCCTCGATCCTCGACCTCTTGATCCTTCTAACGCGGTTCAGTTCGAAATCGGTCCTGATCTTGCCGTTTAGCGTCTTGATATCGAGCTCGGCCCCGGCATCTTCGGGAAGCTCGAGCTTCACCGAGCCGTTCACCGATTTGATCGAAAGCTCTGCTCCCGAATCGAACTGTTCTATCGCGCAGTCGATCCCTCCGTTGACCGTTCCGAGAGTCCCCTCCCCGCCGAGAGAATGAAGGCCGATACCGCCATTGACCGTTTTCAGCAGGAAAGTACCCTTCACCGATCTCGAGGCGACCCTGCCATTGACGGACCTCAACTCAACGTCCGTTCTTTTGGGGACCCTGACGCGATATCTTATCGCGATCGACGGGCCTGAACTGCCGAGGAGCCCGAAGAGGCCCTCTTTTTTCAGCTTTGGCAGATCCGCCTCGATCCTGAGAAGGCCGCGTTCATGTTCGACGTCGAATTCGATCTTTCTTAATATCTTTTTCGCCTTATCCTTGCTCGCCGCCTTGATCCTGATCTCCGCGACGACCTCGATCCTGTCGCCGCCATACCCCTCGACATCTATGCTCCCGTTAACGTTCTGCAGAATGAAAAGAGCGCCTTCTTCCACTTCGTAATTCTTTTCCCAGATCTCGGTAAGCCTGTAGGCGGAAAGAGTCGAAGGGACAAATACAGTCAATATCAGCAGAATATAAATCCATCTCGATCTCATCACAGCCTCCTCCGTTTATGAATAATCCCGGGCTTATGTATAATATGACGTTAAAAGGGCCAGGTTTGTTGCAAATAATCTTCAGACGCCGATCGTCATCCCGTCAAAGGCTGTCGATATGTCACCTTTATATCTTGTTTTAACAGTGTCGATTGGATCGCTCACTTCATAATATGGATAAAGATGGATAAGGATGAGGCGTTCTGCCGAAGCCTCCGCCGCGAGGCGCCCCGCGGCTGATGGGGTCATATGCCCCGCCACAGGGATAGAATCGGGAAAAGAGCATTCGGCGATGAGAAGATCCGCTCCCTGGGCAAGCCTGACGAGCCGTTCGTTATACGCTGTGTCGCCGGTATATACGATCGATCTTCCGTTCGAGTCCGCTCTGTACGAAAGGGCTGGAGCGCTTGCGTGATCGGCCAGAGCGGCAGTGACCTCTACGCCGCCGAAAACAGCCTCGTCGCCGTCAGAGAGCTCTGTGACCTCGATCCTCGCCGCCGCCGGCAGCGATGGATAGGGGACGCTCAGCCGCTGGAGAAAATCACCGGTCCCTTCCGGGCCGATGATCTCCAATCTTTCCGGAATACCGGCAGACCTGTCGTTTTTAAGCGCCGAAAGATAATGAACGATCCCGAGCGTATGGTCTGGATGGAAATGGGTGAGGAATATCTTCGAGACCGAGCTGTACGGTATATTGTTTTCGGCAAGGGCATCCATCGCGCCCGGCCCGCAGTCGAAAAGGAACTTCTCCCCCCCCGATTCTACCATGAGAGTCGTCGCTCTCTTTCCCCGGACCGGCATGATCGTGCCTGAACCAAGGATTGTCACCCTGAAAGAATCCATATCCCTTTCCCTTTTGAAAGCGTCACACCGCTGAAGGGAGGTGAAAACACCGACGCTGCCGACAGAAGATTAAGAGAGAAGCGCTTGCCGTGTCAAAGTGAATATTCGCCAGGCGGGATCAGACAAGATTGAGTATCTCGCTCGCCGAGGTGATATCTTTCATTATATCTTTCTGGAATTCCTCGATGAACCCGATATTGATATCGAAAAGCTCGAAGACGTGATCTGAATATTCGCCTTTCATGAAATCACCGGGGAACCCGTACGGAATATTGCGGACGAGCGCGTCGGCGATTTGGACGACCGCGGTCTCCATCAGGACCTCGTCATCGACTTCGCTGAGCTCTTTGTGGTGCGATCCGATGATCGACCTGAGATCGTTGGAAAACTGCCAGTACCGGGCAAAGACCTCGCCCACCTTCGCGTGATCGAACGAAAAGACATCCCTTTCCGCCAGGTGGATATAGTTTTTTTCGACCGCTGCAAGCGATATCGCTTCGGCATATTGATTCGGGTAGAGAATATTCAGAACGAATTTTCCTATGTCGTGAAGTACCCCCGCGCAGAAACAGAGTTCGCTGTCGACGCCCGGGACCTTTTTCGCGAAAGCCCTCGCGACGACGCCGACCGACGCGCTGTGGCGCCAGAATTCCTTGAGAGGGAAATACTTGTTCGTGCTCTTGAGTTTTTTGAGCACGGAGGTGACGGAGACGGTTATCACCAGGTTCTTGATCGTCTCGAACCCGACATTGACTATGGCGCTCGAGACGTTGTTCACTTTCTGCGGGATGTGATAGAAAGGGGAATTTGCCAGACGAAGGATCTTCGCGCTCAGCGACTGGTCGAGAGAGATCACTTTTTCGAGATCTTTCGATGATGAGTCGGCCGATTCGAGAAGCATCCATATCTTCATCAACGTATTCGGCAGTGTAGGCAGGTCGGACATCCTGCTTACAACCTTTTCCATCGAAACGACGGATAATTCTTTCGCTTCCGGGTTACCTGGATCGATCACTACCATCTGATATGTCCTGCTCTTTCCTTCCCCTGGTCATTCCTTCTATAAAAATACCGATCTTTCCTGCTGAAGGATCATCTTTACCGAATCCTCCAGCATGATCAGTTCTTCATTTTTTATCCCCAGCCTGATCGCCGAGATCTCGGCGGAAAGATCGAGGTCAGGTTCCCTGATAAATCCGACACCAAGCTTGTGGCACATCTTGTTGGCGAGATCGATGTAGAATACAAGCTGCCTGTTCGGTCCGAGTTCCGATGTTACCGAATGGTGAGACTGTACAGCCTCTTCGAACTCTTCGGAGAATTTCCATTTTTTCATAAGAAGCGCTCCGACCTCGGCGTGCGTGAATCCGAGAATAGCCTCTTCCACTTCGCTGAAATGCCTGCCCGTGTTGTAGACTTCCTCTACGATCTGGTTGAAGTCGTCGTTGAGCTTCTGGAGGATTACGAGCTTGCCGATATCGTGAAGCAGTCCGGCCATGAAAGCGTTTTCCACGTGGGAAGAATTGACGTGCTGCGCGATCATCCTCGAAGCTATCGCGGCGGCGACGGAGTGTTCCCACATCAGTTTATCCTTCAGGCCCAGTATCTTGCCCCGCTTGGCGAAATTATGCAGATTCTTGGTCGCGCTCATGATGGCGAGAGTCCTTATGGAATTGAATCCAAGCATAACGATGGCGTCCGTCAGTGTTTCGATCCTTCTGCTCACCGCGTACAGCGCCGAATTGGCTATTTTGAGTATATGGCTCGAAAGACCCTGGTCCTTCGATATTATCTCCTGGAGGGTCTCGGCGTTCGTTGACGGTTTGTTGACTACTTCCATGACCTTCCTCGCGACATAAGGCATCGGAGGAAGATCTCCGGTAAGCATTATCAACTTGTTTATCGAGACATTCTGAGTCATCACTACTCCATAATCTTTTTCAGGTCTCCGATAACGGGAACGATCCGAACGGCGCGCAGCCCGGGCTCCCTGCGGCACAGCGTTTTTATCTATCCTCCGACGTGCATATACAACCGGACCAGTTCATTGTCAATTTTGAGCTTTCCGGCGATGCCGCTTTCATCGACTCCCAGGTCCTTCAGATCGTTTATCCTTGATGCGATATCCCTCGCGTCATGCATCGTCTCCGACAGCCCGGCCATCGTAATGATCCCTGATCCCCTGTCGATCAGTTCGCCGCAACCTTCGAGACAGAGATTGACCGAATCATCGATCCTGTCCATGACCGAACCGAGCCTCGATACCAGGCTCGATATCTCGGTGCATGTCTCGCGGGCGACAGAAAGGTACGCCCCCGGGATCGGCCTGTTCACTTCGAACTCCTCGAAAGACTCCACCACGGCGATCGCCGGCGCGGTCCTGACCTTTCTCCTTTTAAGGGCGGCAAGGCCGGGAACGATCGATAAGATCAGGGCGATGAGCCCCGAGATCACGAGCGCGTAACTAAATGACAGACTTTCAATAAATTGCATGTTCATCTCCATTTTATTTTACTTCGTCCATTCTGCCCTTTGACTTGAGCAATGAATTCCATCTTTTCGCCCGAAAAAAGCATTTTTCCGACCCGCTTCTCACGCTCTCCTGTCGATCAGGTGCTCGTCATCCTTGTCGATCTTGCTTTTTTTCTTTTTCGCCCTGTCCCTTTCTCCGTCGTCCTCTTTTTTCCGTTCCTTCCAGGATTTTCCCGGAGGGACGACGACCAGGGGCGGGGTCACCCCGTCGATTCTCTCAGACATGATCGATCACTTCCGCCGTCGATGCCGGGCCTTCTTCACATCCCCGCGCCGCCAGTCCTCAAGGCCCGATCATCCGGTCACAGGTCATAATCAAGATGCTTCTTCCTCTTCACCCTTCAGCTTCTTTCCCGGAAAGCCGGGAACATACGACATCGCGGTATTCCACAGGACATTCAGCACGACGCCGAGAAAATAAAACCCGATAAAAGTCAGAGCTGTCCTTTTTATAAAGAGCATCACGGGAGCATTCTGGAATATGCTTACGATCCCCGCGGCCAGGGCGGCTCCCGTTGCTATCGTTTTCAGAAACATCTTCATATCTTCTTGTCACTTCTATATAAGTACCGGTTCTTCTTCCTCGATCGAAGAATACGTTGAATCTTCTTTCTTCGGCTTATCCTCTTCACCAGTATCTTCGGACGAACCGGTCTTTTTATTAACTGAAATATCTCTTTCTTCCTCCCTTACGCTTCTTTTACAGCTTTTAACGAGGTCCAAAAGCCTTTTCCTCGTCGCTATATCGAATCCCCTGTCAAAATCGGGGGATTCGTTGATGAAGGAGAAAGGACGCAGCGCTGTCGCTATAAGATCTATAAATGCCGCTTTCTCAAGGGACAGGTCGAGTTTCGTCAGAACGCAGAAATCGCAACCGAGGCGGTCAAAGACCTCCACTTCCTGCCTTAGAAAACTCGCCCGCTTGCTTATGTCAAAAACGTAGTGCCTGTTGACGAAATCGAATTCCGAGATAAAAGAGGCGAATCTCTCCGTTCGCAGTTCGCTTACCGTGGCGACGCATGGGGTATCGACCAGTACGACCGTTTCCTCGTCCATACTGTCCAGGGTCTCTCGAAGGCCCTGCAGGTCATGAACGGGATACGTCCCGATAGCCAGCGTCTTCCCCACGACTTCAAGCCTTTTTACCTCGCCTCCGTGCCTTGGAAAGAGCGTTATTATCGAGACGTCTTTTCCAAGATCAACGAGCTTCGCGGCGAGTTTGATGATTATCGAAGTCTTGCCGCTTCCACCGGTTCCGAAAAAATAATGGATACCGGACATATCGGCGCAGCTTCGCTCCTCGGCGACGCGAAGATGTCGTTCGAGATGCTCGAAAGCGGAACCTTCCGGATCGCGCCCTTTCTTCCCCGTCCTGCTGAAAGAATCGGCGATCATCTCGACTGTCCGCGGCGATACTCCTCCGCCGCTGAGAAGGTCGAATATCGGGTAGGTGGAGTGCCCTTCAAGCATCCCGCGTATCTTTCCCTCGATCCTGTTGATCGATATCTCGAGTTTTTCAAGCCTCTCGATCTGTTTTTCCAGTCTGGCCGCTGCCTCGCTCCTGCTGAGAAGTTCTTCCTTCGGCTTGATATCGCTCCTCGCGTAGAGGCCGGCGTCATCTTCCGCGGCGACCGTCACCTCGAAGATCCTGTCAATCCCAAGGCCGCCTTCCTTTTTTCCCCGGCGCTCCCTCGTATTGACTATCAGTACGTCGGGGCCGAACTGATCTTTTGCCTTTTTCATCGCGTTCTCAAGCGACCTGTCCTGTATGGTGCAGGTTTTCTGACTCATTGAAAATCACCATCCCTATTGACCGGACCTGTATATCCCTCGCGATCTCTGAATAGGCGAGGGTCACCAGGAACGGGAACGTCGGTTCCACGAATCTGTGAAATGCCAACCGTATTAATGATGAACAGAGGATGACCGGCTGCAGCCCGTTGGCGCTGCATCTGTCGATCTGTTCGCGTAATGACACGAGGACTTTCTTAGTGAATTCCGGATCAAGGCTGAGCATCTTCGTCTCGACTGAGGCTTCGACAGCCCGCCCGAAGATATCCTCGATATCGGGATGAACGGCGATTACGGGAAGGTTTCCCTCGCTGTCGAGATACTTGTTAAGTATCGAGCGGCCCAGGGCTTCCCTTATCCTCTCCGATATGTAATCGATGTTTCTTGTCTGCGGGATATAATAGGCGATCGTCTCGAGTACGGTGATCATATCCTTGATAGATACCCTCTCGCGCAGAAGATTTGACATTATCTGCTGGAGAAAAGCGTACGTTATCTGATCGGGGAACAGGTCTTCGACGACCGCTGGCGCGTATTTTCTCACCTTTTCCACCAGGTCGCGCACATCCTGGCGCGTCATTATCTCGTCGGCATACCTGTTTATTATCTCGTTGAGGTGCGTAGCTATCACGGCGCTCGGTTCGACTACCGTGTAACCTACCGCCTCGGCCCTGTCGACATCCTCTTTCTTGATCCACAACGCAGGCATGTTGAAGGCCGGTTCCCTCGTCTCCATACCCTCGATACTGTCATCGACAGGCCCCGATTTGATGGCGAGAGACCTGTCGACCTGGATAAGCCCAGTGGCTATATCGACGCCCTTGAGCTTGATCCTGTACTGATTCTGTTTCAGCTGCAGATTATCCCGGATCCTTATCGGAGAGATGTGCAGGCCGAGGTCGACCGCCGCCTGTTTTCTTATATTGGTCACGCGCTTGAGGAAATCGCCCCCCTGCTCCTCGTTGACCAGCGGGATAAGACCATAACCTATCTCTATCTCAAGCCTGTCGACGTAATAGAGATCGTCCTGTTCGGCGGGATCAAGGTCCTCGACAGGCTGGTCATCGGCAGTTTCATCGACCGGGACGGCTTTTTTCCGTCTCAGAACGGTGTAGATGCCGAAGAAAAAGAGTGAAAGCGCGAGGAATGGGACTTTCGGAAGTCCGGGAACGATCCCGAGACCGAGCAGAGTGATCGCTACTATCAGCATCACCTTCGGGTATCCGAATACCTGGGATGAGATATCTTTTCCGAAATCCTGCTTGCTCGCGGCCCTCGTCACGATCATGCCGGCTCCCGTCGAGACGATAAGGGCCGGGATCTGCGTGACAAGGCCGTCACCGACGGTCAGCATCGTATATGTCATCGCCGCTTCACCGGCGCTCATGTTACGTTGAACGACTCCGATGACGAGTCCTCCGATGATATTGATCAGGGTGATGATGATCCCAGCTATCGCGTCTCCTCGAACGAACTTGCTTGAACCGTCCATCGCTCCGTAAAAGTCCGCCTCGTTGGCGATCTTCTCCCTGCGTGTCCTCGCTTCATCCTCGCTGATCAGGCCGGAGTTGAGATCCGCGTCGATGCTCATCTGTTTTCCCGGCATGGCATCAAGGGTGAAGCGCGCGGCCACTTCGGCTATCCTTCCGGAACCCTTGGTGATGACGACGAACTGGATGACTACGATGATCAGGAAGATCACCAGGCCGATCACGTAATTTCCCTGTACCACGAATGTCCCGAACGATGAGATCACTTCCCCCGCGTAACCCTGCGAAAGGATAAGCCTTGTCGAGGCGACGTTAAGAGCCAGACGAAAGAGGGTGACCATCAGAAGGACCGACGGAAAGACTGAGAATTCGAGTGGTTCCTTCACATATATGGTCACGAGAAGGATGATCAGCCCGAAAGTTATATTGAAGGTGAGCAGAATATCGAGCAGCATCGGATGGACCGGCAACACCATCAGGCCTATGATACCGATAATACCGAACGCGTTGAGGATATTCGAACCCATCGTCAATTTTTCGAGGATCGTGTTCTTTAAAATATTGTCGTCAGCCACTTCATGATCCTTTCAGTCTCTCGCGGCATCGATGCCGTCATCGTTTCCTGTTCCTGAGGCTGTATACATAAGCGAGTATCTCCGCTACCGCTTTATAGAGATGGACCGGGACGAGCCCTCCCACCTTGCATGATTTATACAACGCGCGCGCGAGAGGTTTGTTCTCGATCACAGGCACCTTGAATTCCCTCGCGATCTTCTTTATCCTGTCAGCCAGTATCTTCTGCCCCTTCGCCACGACTTTAGGAGCGTTAAGCCCGGGGGAATATTTCATCGCGACGGCCAGCGAGGTCGGGTTTGTCACGACGACGTCAGCGGTCTTCACATCCTCCATCATCCGCCTTCTTGCCATCTCTCTCTGGATCCCCCTGATCCTCTCCTTTACAAGCGGATCTCCCTCTGTCTCCTTCAACTCGTCGCGGAGTTCCTTGAGCGTCATCTTGATCGATTTTTCATGCTGCCATCTCTGGAAGGCGTAGTCGAAGCCAGCGACTATTATCATTACGAGCAGGGCCCGGATCACCACGCCAAGGCCTACTTTCAGGTATACGCCGACAAGATCAGGCTGTGTGGAACCTGAAAGGGCGATTATCTCTCCCACCGAGGGCTTCAGGACCTTGTAGGCGACCAGGGCGATCACTCCTATCTTGATGATGTTCTTCAGCGCCTCGAATACTGTTTTCCATGAGAATATCTTCTTGAATCCTTCCAGCGGATTTATCCTCTCGAACTTCGGAGCCAGAGCGGTGGATGAGAAATGGAATCCGACCTGGCTGAGATTGGCAAACAGGCCGGCCAGGATGATCCCGATAAAGAAGGGGGCGACAATCGGCACGTACGAATAGAGAGTCTCGGCGGCAAGCATGGTGATATTTCCTGCTTCTATGCTCGCCGGTGAAGTGTTGAACGAACGGATGAATAACTTCTCGATCGCCAGGATCACATAGTTGTGGAATCCGAGGATGAGCATCGCGCCGGTAGTGAGGATCACAAGGGAATTCACTTCCTGGCTTCTCGCCACCTGGCCTTTTTCACGCGCCGATTTTCTACGTTTAGGAGTAGGATCCTCAGTCCGTTCAGCGCCATCTGAATTCTCTGCCACCTGCTCACCTCCTCTCTATCCCGCTCCGAGGACCTTCGCGAGGTCCATCGGGATCCTTTTGAACATCTCGATCAGGGCTCTCGCGACATATGGCGTCGAAACGACCATTCCGAAAAGCCCGACGAGAAGTTTCAGCGGAAAACCAACGATAAATATGTTCATCTGGGGAACGGTCCTCGCGATCACTCCGAGAGTGGTACTGACCAGAAGCAGCAGGACGATCATCGAAGCAGCCAGCCTGACGGCGATGACGAATACCTGCCCGGAAAAAGAGATGAATTCCCCGAGGCTGCCGGCAGGTATGCCGCTTCCTCCCAGTGGAAAATAGATGTATGAATCGACTATCCCCTCTATCAGCATGTGATGCCCGTCTATGGAGAGAAAAAGAACTACGGCGAACATATAGTAAAACTGCGAAAGCACGGAAATATCGGTCCCGGCCTGCGGATCGATCACGTTTGCCAGGCCCAGGCCCATCTGCGTGCTGATGACCTGCCCCCAGAGCATGACGGCGTAAAAAATAAATCCCGTCGTCAATCCGATCACCAGTCCTATGACGACTTCTCTTATCGCCGATAGAAAGAGCCCCGCCGCCGTGATCGACATTCCTGCAGCTGGAGCCTTGAGAAAAAAGGAGACGAGCACGGCAAGAACGACGGAAAAAGCGATCTTCCATTGATCGGGAAGAAACCTCGCCCCGAAAAGCGGCATGATATAGATTACCGTCGAGACCCTTACAAGGACCATCAGGAACCAGATAATGGATTCAGGATCGAAACTGATGTCCAGCAAAATCGGTCCTCCTATAATGCCGCGATCCGGCTGAAGATCTGCGCCGTGAACGAGATCAGGGTCCTGAGCATCCACGGCATGAAGATCACGATAGCCAGCGAGACTGCGAGAATCTTCGGAACGAAGACCAGAGTCATCTCGTTGATCTGAGTCACCGCCTGGAATATACCGATCACCAGTCCGACGATAAGGCCAAAGAGGAGCATCGGCGAAGCTACAAGCACCGT
The DNA here is from genome assembly GCA_016932415.1 of Candidatus Krumholzibacteriota bacterium. Lineage (NCBI taxonomy): Bacteria > Candidatus Krumholzibacteriota > Candidatus Krumholzibacteriota bacterium. The sequence continues at coordinate 60,133 of JAFGCX010000029.1, read as the reverse complement.
TATGTACAATGCGTATCTTCCGATATCTATAACAGCGTCAGCCGTCATGACGTACCACCTACCCTGTAAAACCCGCTACCAGCGACTGGACAAGCAGGTGCCATCCGTCGACCAGTACGAAAAGAAGTATCTTGAAAGGCAGCGAGATCATGACGGGGGGAAGCATGAGCATACCCATCGACATGAGAACGCTGGCAACTACCATGTCTATTACGAGGAAGGGCAGATAAATCAGAAAACCTATCTGGAACGCGATCCTCAGCTCGCTTATAACGAAGGCGGGGATAAGCACTGAAGCGGAGAGCGTCTCGGGCGTCACCGGCTCGGTCTTACCGTGGAATTTCAGGAATATCCCGATATCCTTCTCTCTCGCGTGCAGGAGCATGAAATCCCTGACCGGTTCGAAACCTTTTTGCAGCGCTTCCTGACGCGTGATCGTCTCTGCCAGGTAAGGTTGAAGCGCCTTTTCATTTACATCGGTAATGACCGGCATCATGATTATGATCGTCAGAAAAAGAGCGAGACTTATCAGAAGCTGCGCCGGGGGCATCTGCTGCGTCCCCAACGCCTGCCTGATGAAACTGAAAACGACGACTATCCTGGTGAACGACGTCATCATCACGAGAATAGCGGGAGCAAGCGACAGTACGGTCAGTCCAAGGACGATCTCGATCGGGAGGCTCAGCCTTTTCGATCCTTCCGCACCGGCGCTCGACGGATCGAGCAGCCCGGGAAGCACCGTCCCACCGGCGCTCTGGCCCGCGGGCGTACCCTGGGCGACCGCCGTAAGGGCCGTTGACATGACGATCAACCCCGCGATCAGTATTACCAGTGTTCCATTTTTCAATTCGCGCCTCTTTCTGATCGATGCGTCCGCCGGAAAATACGATGACGGAGCATCCCGAGTGGGAAATGGTTTCCATTAAAAGAGGGCAATAGATATGCCACGGAGGAAAGGAGGAAAATAGTGCGCGAATTCGGGCAGATATTTCCCGGTTCCATATCGTTATTTTTTTAAAGGTGTTATGATAGGTTTATCACCGGTTTCTGGCAATTGATTCCCGATCTGTCTCCCGGCCGGTGGGGCGGCCGGGAAGGACCCCGGCGGCCGCGGTAAAATATTCAACCAGTGGATGATCCTCTTGCAACATCCTGCTTCGCCGAGAAATCCTGGAGATGTTTTATGAACGATTTGACTTTGGATGGCTTTTCGATCTCTTCTATCTCCGATGGTTCGAATTCATCTATTCTGGATATCTGCTGGGGAGTTATACCGAGCAGCAGGACCTTGCCCGCCACTTCGACGAGGCAGAGCCTGCTCCTCTGTCCCATCGGATATGATCCGACCATGCTTATCGATCCCGCTACCCTGCCGCTCCCCTTGAAGAAGAGCTTTTTCAGCATGAAGATCGACGCGTAAATAAGCATCGCCACGATCAGACAGGCGATCAGTATCCTTCCCGCGCTGGGAAGGATCGAATCGGTTTCAGCGGCGCCGATATCTCCGGCGATCGATAAAAGAACGATCATCAATGACAATACGAGTCCGGTCCTGACAAACATGATTATACCTTTCTATATCCGGCCTATCAGCTGGGTTATCCTGACCGCGAAATTACCCTCTACCACCGTCACTTCTCCCCTGGCGAAAAGTTTCCTGTTGAGAAAGAGGTCGACATTGTCGCCCGCTTTCCTGTCAAGATCTATCACCATTCCCGGATTCAGGCTCATTATTTCCTCTATCGATCTTGTCGTTCTTCCCAGCTCGACCCTGAGCGTCACGTTCACGTCCATAAGCAGATCGATATTGTCGTCGGTCCTCGCCGGACGATTCACGGGGCGTTGCACGTCGGCGACGTGGAATTCCTCGAGCGCGTCTTCGGTGGTGACATTATTCTTTTCCAGTTCGTTTATCACAGTCGATATCGATTCATCGACGGCACCGGCTTCGCTGTCTATCAGATCGCTTCCAGACTGTGCGGGCGGGTAATCGCCTTTTCCGCCCTCCGCGGCGCCGGTTGCTTCAGACATTTCACCGGCCGCGTCCCCCGCCGCCCTGGCGCTGGCCTCTTCGGACGCGTCGGCGCCGTTCATGGCTCCGGCCTTCTCATTTTCCTTCTGCGTCGTCACTGCTTCCTCCTTCATTATTCACTGATGTAAGTCTTACCGCTTTCTTTCCGCTTACATGGCCGGGGATACCCTTGAATTTCCTTATACCCTCGACTATGATATCGACGGGTTCCCTGACGTTGTTATCGAGTATGATCAGGTCGCCCTTTTTAAGATTTTTCGCTTCGTAAAGGCTCAATTCCGTCTTTCCTATCTCAACGCTTAAATCGAGTGATACTTTTCTCAGCGCGTTCTTCAAAAAATTCCTGTCCTGCTGTTTCTCGGCCGGAGTCCTCTCGGGGATCTCATCGACCGGATCGAACATATCTATAACAGACTCGAACGCCGAAACGGGGATACAGAATGTGATCTCTCCCGTGAAGGAACCCATGTTTATATCAAAATGCAGGGCGATCACCCGCTCACTTCCGGCGCATATATTTACGAATTCAGGATTGTTCTCTATCCTTGAGACGCTCGGCTCGAGTTTTATGAACCTGTCTCCCCCGATTCTCAGGTCATCCAGAAGCCTTTTCATGATCCTCTGCGCCACATTTGACTCGATCTCGGTAAATTCGCGCTCTTCCCCGAGCGGCTCACCCCTTCCACCCATCAGCTTGTCTACGAGCGAGAAGACGATCGATGGATCTATCTTCATCACGCTCTGCCCTCTCAGCGGGGAAAGGTTCACGATTCCCAGGCAGGAGAGCATCTTCGTCATCCCTATGAATTCCTGGAAGAGCAGGTGGCTCGATCCACGGGGTGTGACAGTAATGGTACCGCGGAAATATGTCGAAAGCGTCATCGATGCCGCTTTTGAGAATCCATCGCTCAGAGTGGCCAGATTATTGATGAAACCCCTCGAAAGAGAGTGTGGTTTCGAAAAATCGTACGGTACCGCCCTGGCAGCTGATCCGAAGTCGAACGATTCGAGATCGATATATCCGCTCTTTATCGAATCGATCAGCTGATCCGCACTCTCCTGTGTAAGCACCTCTACCACGATCACTCCTCTACTGGATCACGAAATCCGAAAAATACAACTGGATAAGATCTCCGGACAGCAAAGAGGCGTTTATCCGCCTTGTCAATTCCGCCTTCAGCAGGTTCCGGTCCTCGAGCGAATCGATATCGCTGACGCTTTTCCCCGAGATCATGGCGATAACATCGTCCCTGAGCTGGGGAGTCCTCTCGGTGACCTCCGCCTTCACGTCGCTGTCGGGGACCTCAAGTCCTATCGTGACCTTCAGGAAGAAGAGCTTGTCCTTTTCCTTCAGGTTTATCACGATGTCGCTCATCAGAATGATCTCGCCTCTCGGGTCGGAATCCTCCACGACCTTCTCGACCTTCGGTTCGACATCAGTCGCTTCCGCCTGCTTGGGGGCAAGCATCTTTATCATCATGAAAGCTATTGCCGCCTGGAACACGATTATTATGGCGACCATGATCATAGGATTTCCGAGTAATGGTTTTTTCACCTTCTCCGGAGCTTTCTCTTCAGTCTTTTCCTCGTCACCCATTTTTATCCCTCCTGAATGGAAAAATGCCTGATATCCTGCTTTTTCAATTCCTTCTTATAGTCAACAAATATCTCGACACGCCTGTTCTGGCTCCTGTGTTCTTCAGTATCGTTTTCAACGAGCGGGCTGTATTCACCTCTGCCGATCGCGGTGAATTTCTTCCCGGGGATCCCGAACCTGTTGAGATATTTCAATACCTTCACAGCTCTTTCAGCGGAAAGCTCCCAGTTTGAAGGGAATTTCTCCGTATGGATCGGTACGTTGTCGGTGTGTCCCTCTATTCTTATATCGGCATCGAACTCAAGCAGGATATCGGCTACCCTCGCGAGAAGTTCAAGCCCCGATTCGTTCATCTCCGCCTCACCCGATGAAAAGAGCAGCGTATTTTCCATTCTTATCAGCATTCCCTCATCAGTCTCGACGATCTCGATCGATTCCTCAAGCCCTTCATCAATCACGTACGACTTGAAATCATCGAACTCTTTGACTATCCTCTTTACCTCTTCCTGGTACTTGCCGCTGAGATTCGGATTTTCAAGTTCCATTATCGAAGAATCAAATTTCATGACTCCAAGCGCTCCGAGCAGCGATCCCATCGCCTGTTTAAACTTCGATTCAGACATCGACGACATGCTTACAAGCATGACGAAGAAACATAGAAGCAGAGACATAAGGTCTCCGTACGTCACCATCCATGCCGGCGCTCCTCCATCTCCTCCACTGTCAGACTTTTTCTTCCTTCTCATTCCTTGTCGTCATCCTTCTCCATGCCAAGCCTGTCTTTCGGGGAGATGAACGATTTTAATTTCTCTCCGACGACTCTCGGAGTATCGCCCGACTTAATAGCCATTATCCCTTCGACGATCAGTTCCATCCTCTGGACCTCGCTCGTCGATCTGCTCTTGAGTTTTTCCGCCAGGGGAAGGCAGAAAAGGTTCGCCGCCAGGGCGCCGTAAAAAGTAGTCAGCAGAGCGACCGCCATGCCCGGACCGATCTTGCTCGGGTCGTTCATCTGGCTGAGCATCTGGACCAACCCGACAAGCGTCCCTATCATTCCAAAGGCGGGGAAAAAGGTCGCCATCGTCTTGAAGAGGCCCTGTCCTTCTTCATGCCGCGCTTCGACGGCGTTGATCTCGTTTGCCATTATCGTATTGAGCAGTTCCGATTCAGTCCCGTCTACTGCCAGCATGAGCCCCTTCTTCAGGAACTGGTCCTCTTCATTCTCAGCTTCCTCTTCGAGCGATAGCATCCCTTCTTTTCTCGCCTTCTCGGCGTACTTTATGATCACTCCTATCGACTCCGACAGGGATTTATCCTTGTGGAAAATAGTCTTCAGGGTGATGCTCGTCACTTTCATCATCGTCTTGAGAGGGAAACTTATTAGCGTGGCGGACAAGGCGCCGCCCACCGTCGTCAACAGCGACGGGACGTTGACGAACCCGGCGGCATTCCCTCCCATAATGATCGAGAATGCCACCAGTCCGAACCCGACCAGAAGGCCTATAATAGTCGCCAGATCCACTTCAGTCCCCTGTATCCTCTATATAACCCATTGTCAACTCTCGTTCCGGTCATGCCTGTTGTGATCGATTTTCTGTTCACCTGCAGGAATGGCGTACATCGGAAATCTGCTTCTGTATTCCATTACAAGATTCAACACTTCTTCCAGCTTCTCCCTTACCATCATCTTCCTGCCTGTCGTGAAGCTCAGGATCGTATCGGGGGTCTCCTCGATACTTTCGATAAGATCGGAGTTAATTATTATCTGTCTTCCGTCGAGTCTTGTAAGCTTGATCATCCTTCATCCTATTTCTTCAGATTGACAAGTTCTGTCAGCATCTGGTCGCCAACCGAAATGATCCTAGCGTTCGCCTGGAACCCTCTCTGCGCGATTATCATCTCGGTAAATTCGCCGGCGAGGTCGACGTTGGACATCTCCAGCTCACCGGGAGTTATCATCCCGCGAGCGTTCGTTCCCGCGAAGACAAGGTTCGGCATCCCGCTGTTCGGGCTTGCTATGAACATATTCTCTCCGACCCTGTTCAATCCGCTAGGATTGTTGAAATCTCCCATCGCGATCTGCGCGAGGTCCCTGTTCGTCCCGTTGGAGAACTGCCCGTTGATCACTCCGTTCCGGTCTATCGAGACTGTCTCGAGCGTCCCCATAGCCATCCCGTCCATATCGTTCATTCTTCCCGAGAAACTGGCATTGAACTGCGAGAGGCTCGATGTCGCTCCGATCTCTCCGGGATCGATCGTTATGGCGAGGTTTTCCGCCTCATTATGCAGATCGATCAGGATTCCTTCGGCCGTTCCGCTTATCGAGAAGGAGGAAAGAAGGCCGTCGGACGTGAATCTCGCGATGCCTGAACCGCCGGAGAGGATCTCGCCCACTCCATCTATCGCCGCGTCCCAGTTCCACGCGTTCTCGCCGTCGATCTTCGTAAAGGTAAGGGTAAGAGTGTGCGTCGTTCCGAGGGAATCGTAGATCATCGAAGTCATGTCGAACGATCCGCCGTCGGAAGCGTTCTGGATCGAGGAAAAAGAAAAGGCCGGCAGGTTTTCTCCCGCCGAAGAGATATCTATATTACTGATCTCCCTGTCAGAACCGACGTCGCCGGTGATGATCATCCTGCCCAGGTCATCTATCTCCACGCTGCCGAATGTGATCCTGAAAGATTCGTCGATCATCGCGGCGAGGTCACCAAGCGTTGTCACGCCTGGAACGAATTCGAGAGTGGATGAATCGATCTTGGTCGCTCCAAGGTCTCCGCCGATAGTCAGGTCGCCGCTTATCCCGACCGGAAGTCCGCCGGAATAGAGGTTCTCGAGAAGGTCATCCGAGGTCGCCGGAGCCCTGAGAGCGTCATTTGTAGTTCCGGTCTCACCGGCGAGGATCAGATCGTCATTCAGAAAAGCGTTGTTGAAAACGGTGTTCCCGCTGACCTGCAAAGAGAGGTTAGCGATCTGGTCTGTATTGGCCGTGACCTCGATCTGACCGTTCGCGTTCAGATCGACGGTGATTCCGGCATCCTCCGCCCCGAGAAACGCCTGGAGGCTGTCAAGGAGATCCTGTATCGAACTTCCCCGATCGATAGTGAATGATGTCTCGATATGGGTGCCTCCGACATCGGCCGAGATCATTATCTCCTCTCCTTCGCGAAGCCCCACCCTTGTCCCTGATTCATTGTAGAGTGACATCAGGAGATCGGAAGCCTGGGATGCCGCCATGAACGGTTCGCTCCTCGTTATCGTGCAGAGGGAATCCGATTCGACCGGCAGGTTCCCTGTCAGCCTGATCTCGCTCGTCGCCCTTGCCGGTACGATCATCGAAGTCGGGATCGCTATATCCTCGATCCCTTGTCCCTGCTGGATCACGCCGTAATCGTTGGCCAGGATCCCCTGGAGTTTGTACCCGTTCCCGGGATTTACCATGAAACCGCTGCCATCGAGAGTGAATGCCCCGCCCCTGGTGTAATGCTGCGTGTATCCATCGCTGAGGATGAAGAAACCGTCTCCTTCGATCGCGAGATCGGTCATGATCCCGGTGATCTGCATATTGCCCTGGGAAAAATCGGTGTCTATGCTTCCGACAGAGGAGCCGAGACCGATCTGCTGGGGGTTCGTTCCACCGATACCGTCGCTGGGCCTGGAGGCGCCGCTTATAGTCTGGGTCAACATCTCCCGGAACGTGACCCTGCTCGCCTTGAACCCAAGCGTGTTGATGTTGGCAATATTATTGCCTATCACGTCGAGCTTGAGCTGATGGTTCGTCAGCCCCGTCACTCCGGCGAATAATGATCTCAGCATTTTACTGTCTCCTTCCTTGACTGCCGGTTTCCGCCCGGCATCCTGTCCTTTTACTCGGAAATCTCGATTACCTGCGCCAGGTTGTACTCATGCCCCCCCACTGTAAGATAGGCGTTGCCGTCATAGAACTTCAGCGAGGTGACCCGGCCGTTAAGGAACGGCAGGGCCATTGCCTGAACTCCATCCTCTCCGGTGAATTCTATGCTGAGATAGAACTCGCCGTCTGATACGTCGTTTCCCTGATTGTCCTTCGCGTCCCATTCGATATCGATAAACCCTTTCTCCGTGACATCGACGTTGAGCGTGCGCACTGTCTCTCCATTTGAATCCGTGATCGTCACAAAAGCCGTCCCTGCCTTGTCGGTATAGAAACCGCTCCCCATCGACTCTCCTCCGGTGACATCGACGACATTGCTCTGGAGAATGACGTTTCGTCCGATAAGAGTCGTGGAAAGGGCGTTGTTCATCGATTGCGAGAGCATAAGCTCCGAATCGACCGACGCGTTGATATTCTCAAGCTTTTCCAGTGAACTGAACTGGGTCATCTGGGCTATGAACTCATTATTATCCAGAGGTTCCATCGGGTCCTGATGACTCAACTGGGCAGTAAGCAGTTTGAGGAAGTCGTCCTTGCCGAGGATATCATTATTTACTTCCGTTAAATGCTGGATATTCGAACTGGCGCCTCTGATAATCACGATATTCCTCCTTATACAAGGATATTTATTCCATTTTCATTCATCTGCCCGCGGTGATCCTGACGCGGCGATTTCCGCGCGGTCTCCTCACGGATTACGACATCTTCTTCCTGGAATAACGATCGGCCACCGTGCCCCGGATCCTCGACAGAGACGTCGAGGTTCTCCAGGACGTACCCTTCCTGCGAAATCGCTTCGCTAAGACGCGCCGTATCGCTATTGATAATATTCTTGACCGAAAGTGAATCGACTATTATCTCCGCTTCCACTTTCTTTCCATCCATCCTGACCTTTATCTTCATCTCCCCGAGTTCGGGCGGATCGAGACGGATACTGATCTCGCTTGAGCCTCCCGCGGGGCCGAGATGGACGATCTGTTCAACGATCCCGCTCTGAGCGACGGAAATTACCTGCGCGACCTGGACAGGCAGATGGACCTTCCCGGCGGCCGATTTTGCCGAAGAGAGTTGCGCCGCGCTGATATCATGCCGGTCTATTATCAGATTGTCGCTACGCTCGCGATTCCCGGCCGCTTCATCGGTCTTCACCGTTATTTCTTTTATTTCCCTCACGTCATTGCCAGCCGGCCTGTTTTCCTTTTCGGCATCGATATTCTTAAGAGAGGCGGCCTGCCCGGCCGTGGATACAGCATCCTGCCCTATCGCGCGAGGTGCCGCGGCCACGACATTTTTGACCTGCTTTTTGATCCTGCTCTCCTCTGCCGCGTTCTTTCGGTCCCTTATACCGGAAAGTTCTTCCGCACGAGGCGCCTGCCGCATGGCAGCTTCGAATATATACCTTTGCTCCAGGCCAGCCGTATCCGTTTTCGGAGTATTATGATCGAGATGTCTCTGGCCGGATTCCTTCGCGCCAGGTAAGGCGATCTTCATTCCAGCAGTCTCATCCGCCTCATCCATCGTGCGGGATGAGCCCGGCGGCAGATCCTGTTTTTCTGTTTCTACATTTCGCGAAGTATCACCCGTCAGCATCTCACGCCTCCTGCTTACCGGAATGGAAGGAGCAGTTTTCAGAGCTGACCTGTCATCGCGGACTGTCCGGGCAGCCTGTTTATCGACGGAGGCGGGATTTTTAATCACGCCTGGCCGGCGATCGAGAGCCTCCACTGTCACTGATTCAGCAACGCGGATCCCAGGGATATCCACCGCCCTCTCCGCCGGAGGGGTTAAAAGAGCGGTGGCTTCATTATCTTCCCGGCAAATCTTTTTCTCATCGACATGAGATGGGAGTTTTCCATCGATGATACCTTCCGGCACGGAGCGCTTTCGCGCGTCCTGCTCTTTTTTGAGACTGCCGGCAGAGAGGTTTCTCAGCTTCGATGAACCAGCGGCAAGGGGAGTGAGAAGATCGATAAATCCACCCGATCCGAATAGGCTTTTGCCGTTTTGCCGGGCGGTCGGGGCGAAAAGACCGGCCTTCTTGCCTGAAGCCTGTCCTTTGATCGATATTGGCTGATTTACAATGTTCATATCGTCGTATTCTTTCCCATCCTCCGGCTGATCTCGGCAGAGATCGACGGAGGGAGCGCCGCCATGAGTTTTGCCGCTTTTTTATCCTTCATGTTCGTTATGATCTTCTCGAGAAGATCGAGTTTCAGCGCCGCCGCTATCGGCGCGGCACTTTCCGCTTTCATCGAATCGTAGAGCTTGGCCAGCCTGGTGATCTTCTCCTGATCGCTTTCATCGAGTTTTCCATATGCTGTCTCTATCCTGGAAAGGTAATCCTGAAGCTCGTTTCTCATCTCCACGATGATCCTCTTCTCCATCTCCAGGTCATTCTGAAGAGAGAGTATCTTCGCCTTTTCCCTCTCCATGTTGATTTTCTGTGCTTCAAGCGCTTCAAGTTGAGTCTTGGCGATCGACACTTTTTCCGATTCGGTGACTATTTCCGCTTCGATCGGGTTGGGAGCGAATTTTAGAAATCCCATCGAATAGAGTGCGCCCATCGAGATCAGAACGAAGCTGAGGGCTGATATTGCGATTATGTCTTTCATTTTTACCTCGATGATGAGATATATCTCCGGCTTTCCGGAGCTTCTTTATACAATCTTTCAGGTGAGAATGACCGCAAGTGATATGCCACGGGGCTGTTATAGATACCGCTGAATATCGATTGATGTAACCGGATTATTTTAAAAATAGTTAAAGTCGCGGGGATCTTCTGCCGATAAGATATTGATAGGCCGTTCTGGCGGTCCTGAGGAAATTTTTACCCCCGGGGCGGGACGATTATTTCCTCTTTTTTTGTGGCATGTCATTTGTTTTTTTCATTCAGGTGGATGTGCACCAGGGCAAGATCATCCGATGTTTTCTGCTCTTTTTCTTCAGTATGCTTTCTGAAAGCCTTCATATTCTCGTCAACCACCTTTTCCCATATCCTGTGTGTAGTCGAAGCTTGAACGACTTCCACCCGCCGTTCCCTTTCCGTTTTCTCCGACACCTCGAGATTTTTCTGCCTTCTTCTGATGTTGTCTCTTAGAAACCTCGTTTCGCCTTCGAATCTCTCCAGGCTGGAGCGATCGATAGCGCCTGTGAGCCGCGCGGCGCACCTGCTGTTATATTCGTCCCTGGACGATCTGGCCGAATCAAGATCGCTCTCCCTTCGGAGCCTGTCCCTGGAAGCTTTCTGCAGATCGACGACCTTTAAAGTCTTCTTCTGCTCGAAGTACCTCGTTATCTTCTGAAGTTTAATCACTCTTTTTTTCATCTTACGCCTTCACCTGGTCGACGATCGACGAAAGAAGCGATTCAGCCTGTTCAAAGACGACCCTCTCTCCCATATCCTGGCGGAAATATTCATTCAACTTCCCGTTCATCTCCATGGCACTGTCTATTGCCGGATTGCTCCCCTTCTCATACGCGCCTATATTTATCAGGTCTTCAGCTTCCCTGTAGTCTGCAAACCATTTAAGGACCTTGTCCCTCCTCTTTTTCTGGTCCTCTGCCAGAAATACGGGAGCGAGTCTCGATATGCTCTCGAGGATATCTATCGCCGGGAAATGATTTGTATTGGCCAGGCGCCTGGAGAGGACTATATGTCCGTCGAGTATCGCCCTGATGGCGTCGGTCAGGGGATCGGCGCTGATGTCGTCCCCTTCGACAAGGACAGTATAAAAACCGGTTATGCTTCCCGTGGAGCCGTTTCCCGCCCTCTCGAGCAGGGCTGGTAGCCTGGCGAATACCGACGGGGTATATCCCCTTGCCGTGGGAGGTTCACCGACGGCAAGCCCTATCTCTCTCTGGGCCATCGCGTACCTGGTAACCGAATCCATCATGAAAAGCACATTCTTGCCCTGGTCGCGGAAGTACTCGGCGATCGCCATAGCCGTCTCCGCCCCCTTCACCCTCATCACGGGACTCCGGTCGGAAGTGACGGCGACGATTACCGATTTTTTAAGCCCTTCCTCCCCAAGGATATTCTCCACAAATTCCCTGACCTCGCGGCCTCTCTCACCTATCAGCGCTATCACGTTGACATCGCTGACGGCGTTGCGGCATATCATTCCCAGGAGGACGCTTTTCCCGACCCCACTCCCGGAGAATATTCCCATTCTCTGGCCCATGCCGCAGGGATGGATCGAATCGATCGCCTTGATACCTGTCTCGATCATATGGTTTATCGGTTTTCTTTCCAGCGGGGAGGGGGCGAGATTATCAAGAGACCTCCATTCTCCCGTCGAGATCTCTCCCTTTCCATCTACAGGTTCCCCGAGAGCGCCGATCACCCGTCCGAGAAGCGATTCACCGACCGGTATGCTCACCGGTTTGCTTCCAGGGTGGACTATGCTTCCCGCGCCTATTCCCTTCACCTGGCTGAACGGCATCAACAGGAGCCTGTTATCCCTGAAACCGACTACCTCGGCTATCAGATCCTCATCCCTGGCCCTCGTCTCTATCCTGCAGATATCGCCGACCGAGGCGCGGACTCCCACTGCCTCGACTACAAGCCCGACCATGGCGGCGACCCGTCCTGTCGATTGTATCGGTTCAGCCCTCTCAAGCGCCTGTTGAAGCCGGTTCCATCTCGCTTCTATCTGATTTTCCATGTTCACTCCGCAGGACTTCGGATAGCTGTTCGATCTGTCCTGAGATCGTCGCTCGCAGAGTCCCTCCCTCTGTCTCAATTATGCATCCTCCGCGTTCGATCTCCGGGTCCTCCTCGATGATGGTCTTTTCGAATATCGAGTGGAGAGTCTGATCGATCCCAAAAAGCTCCGATATCAGCCGGATATCTGAATGATTCAATTTAAGTTTTATAATTGTTTCTCTGTCTATTAGTTTCAGGCATGACTTAATGTGTTTTCCAAGCGTTTCGACGGTTTCTGCCGCCACTTCGCGCCTGATGACCTTTTCCGCGATCCCGACGGCGAGCCGGAGCAGCTCTCTCTCGTAGACGTTCTGGAAAGAATGTATCACGGCGGCGGCATTATCGACAAGCTCTCTCACTTCCCGCATCGACTGCTCTTTCCACACCCTCGCCTCTTCAAGACCCTTCTGGTATCCCTTGACATACGAAGCGGCCACGCACCTGTTCAAATGCTCTCCCGCGCACCGTTCATCCCTCCCCGGATCTGCCAGTCCATAAACCGACCTGTCACCCATCCCCGGCAGCAGTTCGAATTCACCATCTCCAAAGCCGGCATTGTACTGCCGGGCGCTCTGTTTGAAAGGCATCCTGCCCCTTTTCAGCCGATTATTCGACGATCACTGAAGTGGTTCCGCCTCTACCGGCGATTACTATCCTGCCTTCTCCCTCGAGGTTCCTGACAACGTCGGCGACACGCTGCTGCATCGCTTCGACCTCGACCAGCCTCATCGGCCCGAGATACTCGATCTCTTCCTTGAGCCCCTCGGCAGCCCTCTTCGACATATTGGAAAAGATCATATCCTTGATAACATCGCTTGACGCTTTCAGGGCTATCGCCAGTTCCTTGCTTTCGACTTCCTTGAGGACTTCCTGGATGCTCCTGTTATCGAGAAGCTCGATGTCCTTGAAGACGAACATGTTGTTCTTTACTTCCTGGGCGACATCGGGATCGATATCTTCGACCCCTTCGAGGATGTCCTGCCACAGCTCCGAATCTATCTCGTTGAGAGCGTCAGCGACAGACTTCGTCCCCCCGACCGACCCCCTGACTTGCTCGAATTCACTTGAGATATGTTTCGCAAGTACTTCTTCTATAGACTTTAACATCTCAGGATTCGGTTTATCCATGGTAGCGATACGGTATGCCACGTCAGACTGGATATCGGGAGAGAGTTTAGCCAGGACAGGTCCCGTCAGGGCGGGATCAAGGTTGGCAAGGACAAGGGCTATCGTCTGGACATGTTCGTTCTTGAGGAAATTCGCCAGGGTCAGCGGTTCGACCTTTCGAAGCATCTCGAACGAACTCCCCTCTCCAAAACCCATCACCCTGTTGAGCATCCTCTCCGTCTTTGTATCACCGAGAGCCTTTCTCAGCACATTCTCGGCAAAGCTCAACCCTCCCTGGGAGATATACCCCCTCAGGCTCATCATCTCGTAGAACTCCTCGAGAACCTTCTGTTTTTCCTCGGCGGTCACAGTCCCCGTCTGGGCGATCTCGGCGCTGAGCGCTTCGATATTATAGTCGGAGAGTTTCTTGAATATCTTGCTCGATACCTCTTCGCCGAGAGAGATAAGCAGTATCGCCGATTTTCTTAAGCCTGATATATCATCGGCAACTCTTTTTGCTTTCTGCGCCATCATCCGTTCCATTCTGTTTAGTCTTCAGCCATCCAGGTCTGAACCAGCTTGGCGACCTGCTCGGGATCATTACCTGAAATATCTCTCGTCCTCTCTTCCAGGGAGGCTTCATTCGACATCGGAGGGACCATCGCGCCCGATCCCGCTCCTCCCCGTACCACCGGTCCGGCCCTGAACGGGCTGAACCCATTGCTCTGCGTGAAAAGCTGCCCTACATGCTTTCTGAAGAGAAGAAACAGGAATACGAGGATCGCCATGACCGCGAGCTTGCCTACCAGCCCGGGAAGCCATTCAACCAGTGGCGTCTCGAAAGAGGTCGCCGGGTAATCGCCCGAATGAAACTGCAGGTTGACGATATTGATCACGTCGTTCCTCGTTTCGTCGAACCCCACCGCTCCCTTGACGATTCCCTCGAGTTCGTTCAGTTCATCCTCGGTAAGAGGTATATACTCGCCTCTCTGGCCTCCCTCTCCCTCTGCGTAATGGCCGTCCACCGTCACAGCCACGGTCAGATGGTCTATCCCTCCGCCGCTGTTGCCGATCGTCTCGACGGTCCTGTTTATATCGTAATTCGTCGTCGAATTCTCACTCCTCGATCCGTCGACGGTGTTGCTTTCTTCCGAGGAGTTCTCGCTTCTCACCACCGTCTGCGGATCGAATACCTCGCGGGTCGTCTCGATCGCCCTGAAATCGAGCTTCGCGTTGACCCTGACGACCGCTTTCCCGGAACCGAGGACAGTTTCGAGCATCTCTTCGGCCTTGCCGGCCAGGTAGCTCTCTATAGTCCTTTTTACCTCTATCTGGGAATTTATCATCCCCGCTCCGCTGTCGTCAGCGGAGCTCGAAAGGATATTGCCCGACTGGTCTATGATCGTGATCTTTCCGGCGTGAAGACCCTCGACGCTGTTCGCGACGAGATTTGTTATCCCGAGGATCTGCGATTTGCTAAGTTTCTGGGCCCGCTTCAATCTTACAACCACCGAGGCTGTCGCCTCCCTGCCCTTGTCCTTGAATATGCTCTCTTTTGGAAAGACGAGGTGCACCCTCGCCTTGTCGACAACGGTCAGCCCCCCTATCGTCTTGGAAAGCTCTCCTTCAAGCGCCCTCTTTAGATTAATATTCTGAACGAAATCGGTAACGCCGAGTTCCTGCTCGTCGAAGAGCTCCATCCCTGGAAGATCGGCCGGCATGATCCCGGAAGAGGCAAGGCTTACTCGAAGTTCAGCGACATTATCGGCCGCGACGAGGACCGTGGTCCCACCGCGCGTGACCTTGTATTCGACGCCTCTCTGTTCGAGTTCCTGCGTCACTTCTCCCGCGCTTGTCAGGTCGAGTTCGGTGAAAAGCACCGAGTACCCCGGCTCTCTTATCCAGATGGAAAAGACTATCAGACTCACTACCACCGCCAGGACAATGCCCGAAACGATGATCTTCTGACTGAAGCCGAAACTGTCCCAGGCTCCCTGCAGTCTTCCCAGTGTCTCATCCATTCCTGCCAATTTTCTCTCCCTCTTGTCGACGAACCTGTCGTCATCCACTTGCCAATATCTCTCGCCGGAGCGCCAGTTACATCCTCATCTGCATGAGTTCCCTGTAGGCATCGATCAATTTGTTCCTTACGGCGATCATAAGATCGAAAGCGATCCTCGCTTCCTCTCCGGCTATCATTACGCTATGAGCTTCGACAGGCTGCCCGGATATCGCCGCGTTCGACATCGAAGCGCTCCTTGTTTGAAGCATGTCGGTTTCGCTCACCATGGTCTTCAGTATCCTGTCAAATCCTCCGCTCTGCCTCGGTGCCTCCTGTTGATAGGTCCTGCGGATCAGGGGATTGTCTACCGGTCTGATTTTCATGACAACTGCCTTTCAAACCCTGTTATATATCAATAGCGTTATTGAACATATCCTTTGCCGCCTGGATAGCGGTCACGTTCGCTTCATAAGCCCTGGTCGCCGTGATCATGTCGACCATTTCATCGATGACGTTGACGTTCGGCATCGATACGATCCCTTTCTCGTCGGCGTCGGGATGGCCGGGATCGTATTTCAGAGTCAGCGGAGTCGTCTCGTCCCTGGTGATCTCACCCTCGGGCCTGCGCGACGCATTCGCTGAAGACCTCTGATCGATTTCGATCCCGATCCTGCGGGCGAAAATATCATTAAAATTTCCAGCAGCGAGGCTTCCTCCGGCCGGCTTATCCTTCACAGCCGTTATCGTGACCTCTTTGCGCCTGTACGGACCGCCCTCTTCCGTTCTCGTCGTCTCGACGTTGGCCAGGTTCTCGGCGATGACATCGAGCCTCATCCTTTGTACCGACAACCCCGCCGAGCTAATGCTCAAAGTCCTGAATATTCCTGTTCCGATCATTTCAGAATCCTCCTGCTATTTATACTATCTCGTTTTTCCGGCTATAGCCGATCGCAGCATATCGATCGTGCTTTTAGTCATTTTCGCCACCATCTTGTACGCCAGAGTATTCTTGGCGATCTCCGTCATCTCGTTCTCCATATTTACGTCATTCGTCCCGTTGAAATATCCCGAGTCTGTATTCCTCACCTCTACCTGACTTCTCCCCGCCACCGGGATCGGGATCGAGCCTTCCGGCTCGCGAACCGGGGTCATCTTCAATCTGCGCGATACGGCGCTGTTGAGATTCTCCTCGAAGAGTACTTTTTTCGCCCTGAATCCGGGCGTCTGGACGTTGGCGATATTTTCCGCGATGACCCTCTGCCTCACGGAATAGGCGTCGAGGGCTCTCCTGAAATCAGCAAGTCCCGTCCTTGGAAGAATATTCTTACTTATCATGACTGTTCTCCTGATAATATCCCGCTGTACCTTCTGCAGGCGTATTCTGCCGATACTCCCGCGCCGTAATTGACCGCCGACCTGCACCCCTGGGAGCTGAAAAGGATCTCGTTCTCTCTCTCGACCGAGAGGATCTTCTCGACGAGCGATGAGAGTTCGTCGATGATCTCGGCCATATCGGCCGAGCTCCTGGTCGATGAAAGATATCCCTTTTTCTCGTCCTCTATGGCATTCTCGATAGAATCGATCTCTTCCATGATCCTGTTCTTGCGTCTGAGAATGGAGATTATCTCAGGCATGTCATGGCCTTCTTTAAGAGCTTCCCTGAGATCTCCGGCCAGATCGAGTATCGTCAGGTAGTGTTCTTTTTCCTTCTTATAGCTGCTGAGCAATCTTTCATCTTCGATCATCTGATAGAATCTCCTTGTAACGGACGAAAAAATCTTTCCAGAAACACGATCCGGCAGATGACGGGTCATCGAGACATATCTGCGAATATTGTTCTTGCGCCTTATCCCTGTCATTTTTCAGCATCGATATAGACGGTTCCCAGGCTCTGGCCCTCTCCGTAAGCTGGCCGCATCCATAGATCCTTATCTTCTCCAGGATATCCTCTGCGTCCTCGTATCTGCCTTGCAGGACGGAAGATGAAAAGAAGAGTTCGAGCAGATACTTGGCATCTTCAGCTTTCCAGTCCGTAGTCACAAATCTTTCGACCAGCGTTGAGCAGACTTCGTAAGCCTCGTTATACTCTCCTTTTCGGATCAGAAGCCTGATCCTCAGTATCTCCGATTGCCGGGGATCGAGAAACCTCGCCACTCTCGTAAAACGCCTGTGAAGCCACCTGATATCGGTTCCGCGCATATAGAGAAGCTCTATCGCCGAGAGGAGCTCGGCGGCGGCATTCTTCTTCGTCTCGGAATCCCAGAGTTCGACTTCGGCAAGTAGCTGTATTATCAGCGAAGTGTCGGCCAGTTCTATCCCGGTCTGGAGCAGTCCCCTGTTGTTTTCCATCCTGAATATCCCTTCATCGTCGTTTCTCCGGAGGACTTTCCACCAGTCCCGGGCATTTTCGTACATTCCGATCACAGTGTAGCACTGCGCTATCCGGCAGACCCTCTCGTCTCCCGGCGTTCCGCTGACAGTGTCGAGCGGCATATATATTCCCATAAGCGAATCGAGCGCCTGACACGACCTGTCAAAATCGTTCAGGAGGGTTGATCTCTCTTCACCGCTGCTGCTTTTGAAATAGTACTCCGACGCCTTTGTCACGAGAGCGGCTAGCGGCTCAACGGCGGCGTCGGAACGCGACGCCCTGGGCAGCAGCAGCAGAGAAAGTGTTATGATGACCGTGATCTTCAATTCGCGCCTTTCATAGTTACAGACACGCAGATGGAGCGCAACGAATGTGCCACGGCAGAATAAGGCTGGTAAGAGGGATATTTCTTCCCAGGGAGGGAAAAAATCGCCTTCACGAGGTATATATCGTTATATAGATAAGTGTTCAGTCCCGCCGCGGCGCGTAAAAATAAGGCAAAAAAAACCGGGCTTTCGCGGCATTTATCGGACCGGAGCCGTCATCGGTAAAAGCCTGGCCCGGATGGAAGAAAAACGGCCAGTGCGGCGCCCGCGTCGGGGAACCCGCCGACAGCCCCGGACGGCCGGTCGAAAGGGCGCGCCGATATTGTGTTAAGATTTACTGTTTTACGGTGATAAGGTAATTGTTATCGGAGGCCGGACCACCAGTTTATCTGTCGGTGATCCGTTTGAGGTGCTCGGCAAGCCTGGCGACAGTCTCTTCCTTTACTTCATCGCTGTCGTAATAACCATCGGCGAGTTTTGCCTTGATCTCGGCTATCTTCTCTTCACGGACTTCCGTGATACTGTCGAGCTTCATCCATGCTTTCGATATCAGCTTGCCGGTCTTTGAAAGATCGTTCGTAGAGATCGTCGATCTCTTCTTTTCGCTCGATTCCATGACTGGAGATTCCTTTGTGGCGTTCTTCTCCACTTCTTTCTTCCCCGTCATATCGTCGAGTTTGTTATACCTGATATTATTGATCTTCATTCCAACACTCCCCTTTTCAGGGTATTCAAAAGCCCTGTTTTCTGTCAACAGCTTTGTCTGGCGATTATCGAGTACCTTTCGGTCGCGTCTTCTTTCATTCTGATCGCTCCGATCTCTTTCGACACTCTCGCCTTCTGGAGCGATAACCTCGCCCGGATGACAGCATCACGCTCCCTGATCTCGGTAAGGATCTTGTAGAGGATCCTTTCATCGATCCCCGAGCCTCCGAGATCAATCAGCAATTTCCTGCGTTCATCCAGTACTTCAGAGAGCAATTTCAGGTCCATTTTCGCGAGATCCTCTTCTATCGACGAGGTGATCTCTCTTATTTTATCGATTAACAGCTTGCAATCATTAGTGTTAGCTGTTTGCATCTTTTTCCGTTTCCCTCTTCTTCAATCCCGCCCAACCCGATCTCAGGTTCTGGGCGACTGGAAGAATATTATCTATTCTTTCGGCAGATCTTTCCATATCGGCCATTATTATCTCCCTGTACATATGAAAGCATAACGACCTGATATTCTTTGCGATCTCGCTTCCGTCATCTTTCGTTGAATGGAGCAGATGATGGGCGATGTCACGAGCACTACTGCAATCTTTATGCGCGCTTTCTCCATTTTCCAGTTTTATTTTCGCCTGGTTGAGAAATCTGATCAATCCATCGTAGAGAAGCGTTATCAGTGAAAGCTGATCCGCCGTCTCGATATTGATTCGGCTGTAAGCCTGGGCCACGTTTACGGGAGGTCCCGCAGCTGGTTCAAGAGTTGTCACCATAAAGTCCTGGCCTTCCCTTCTACTTGTTTGTTCTGAACTTCATCAATCCCTGCAACTGGTCGATCATACCGGTCAGGAACGATTCCTGGGCCTGGAATTCGGCCAGCGCCGTCTCAAGGTTCACGAATTGAGTGAACAGAGCCCTTTCTTTCAGATCGATCGTCGCCTGAAGGATCTCGATCTGTTCCTTCATCGAGGTCTCGACATCCTCAAGAGCTGTTTTCTTTGTAGTCAGAGCGCCATATTCGACGTCAGTCAGATCGGTGATGTATTCCGTCAACCTGGTTGCGATTCCCTTAGAGACGGTGACCGTACCCTGCGCCTGGCCTTCTGCAGCCAGCTGTTGAGCCGATATCGTCACAAGCAGCCTCAGGCCGTCAGTATATTCATTCCCTGATTTTCCCGTAAGATACTGGCCCGTTCCCGTCGCCTCTTCTCCGTTTATCGTTCCGGCGACATCGGTCCCCCTTGTCTCGATGCCTGTCGTCATACCGATCGAGGAATAAATCGAATTTTCCTCGACGACGCTGAACCTGATCATTGAAGACGACCCGTACTGGGTCGATGTGAATTCGAAATGACCTGTTCCTCCACCGTCATCGACGTACTCGACGATAATCGTCGACGCGCCGAGAGAATCGTCGCTGTTGATGGCATTCTGGACCGCGGAAGCCAGTTCTTCACCTGAGGTGTAAGTCCCTGAAGCAACGGAGATATCCGATGTCTCCTTGCCGTCGAGAATGATCTTTATCCTGTTGTTCGATGAATCGATTACAAGAGGCGCCCCGGAGGTGGGCGTCGTCATCGTGTTCCCCGTCTGGAGGGCCCGCCTGGCGGCGGATGTGATGTTCACTTCATATCCGTCAGCGCCAGAGAGATATGTCGGCACTGTCTTCGACGATGAATTCATGAACTGGATATCGGCGTCGGTCGAGGTCCCGCTTGAAGTAAAGAGCTTTACAACCGCTTCGGGGTCCTCATTTATCGCCGCGCCGAGAATGGAACTGTCAAGGGTCAGAGTCCCGTCATCGTTCGTACTGACTCCGAGAGCGGTAAGGTTGTTAAGGCTCTGCGGCAATCCCTGGACGACATCGGTGACCTTCTGCCTGACCGCCTGATTGAGCCGGATAGCGAATACCTCGCCAAAAAGAGAACCTCCTTGACCGAGGTCCTCATCATATTTAAAGTTATTGTTAAACAGTCTGATCACTTCATTGAACCGGTTGATGAACTTGTCGACATTCTCGACCATCTGTGAAGAATCGACTCCGACATTTATCGTCACTGAACTTCCCGCCGAAGCCGATATCAGTTCCAGGCTGACCCCGTCAATAAGATCCGTCACTGTATTTGTCGCGCTCTGGATCATTATCGGCGTGCCCCCGCCTGTCGCGCTGCCGAGGGTGAATTGCGCGTTCACGGCAGCCTGTATCGTCGCTGATGTGACGTCGACGGAAAATGAATCCCCTTCAACGACAGTTCCCGCCGCCAGGGATATCTGCAACCCGCCGAAGACATCGATCTCCGTCCCGGCTGCGTAGGAAGCAGGGATAGTTATCGTCCCGGAATTACTTCCTCCATCGGTATATTCAAGTACTATGGTATCGCTTCCAATGGTCCCTCCACCGCCCGAAGCGACAGTGAAGGTGAAAGAAGCGTCGAGGTTGCCTGTGTAATTACCGAGCGCCGAGGCGACAGCGCTTCCTGTCCATGTCCCTTCGACCGCCGTTCCTACCGACCCCATCTGGAGCCCGGTTCCTCCGGTGAGGTCTTCATCTATGACGATCCTCTGCGAGGCGCCCGTGTCGTCTCCCGAAATTATCAGTTTATATGATGGATCATCGCCGCCGATATTCACAACGACAGCCTGCACGCCGGCGCCAGAGTCATTGATCGCCACGGCGACCTTCTCAAGCGTATTGTTGCTCGAGTCTATCGTGATCTCCACAGGTGAAGATGTCCCGTTTGTTATCGTTATCGTTCCGGTCCCAACGCTTACCGCTTCCTTGTCGCTGAAGATACCCGACCCGATCTGGTGGCGCTGCGCCAGCTGGGAGACGCTGAGAGTGTAGCTGCCCCTGACGGCGGAAGACCCGGCCTGCGCGGTAATAATATCCTCGTTCGTAGATAAGGCGCTGAAACTGAGGAACCTGTCACGCCTGTAAAGATCCCTCGAATCTATCTTCAGCGCTTCGAGGTTCGCTTCAAGGGTCTCGTACGCTCCCCTGAGTTCGAGGTTACGCGATATCCTCTCCTGAAGCGCGTAGATCGGCCTTCTTTCAAGATCGATCAGCTTGCTGATTATATCGGCCGTATCAAGGCCCGATACCAGTCCGCTTATTCCTCCCACACCAGCCATAATATTCGTTCTCCTTTCAAATATCAGATGCTCTTCCGTTACTTATCATTATCGGACAAGGCGGTGGCAACTTTACTTTTAACTTGATAAAAACGGAAAAAAGGGAAAATTTTTCCCGGGGAGGGAGTTTAACGCGGAATATTCAACCGGCTCAGGGTCCGGAGACGCGATCAGATACCGAAATTCGCCTGTAGATACTTGACTAGCCTGGCGATCCGGTCGAGTTCTTCCGGAGGAGGGATCTCGCGGACGATCTCCTTAGTCTCCGCGTCCTGCACCCTGACATAGTATTTGTTTGTACCTGGATGCTTCTTATACGCGAGTTCACGCGTTTCGACAGAATGCTTTTCACTGACGCTGTGATCGACCTGCTGGACAGTGCTCTTTTTTTCCCTGTTCTCCAGCCTGGTCCTGTCTATCGCTTTCTCGAGGGCGGGGTTGAGTTTCCTTACCTTCAATTCAAATTTTTTCGCCTCGATGGCGGCTTTCTGCCGGGACGCGCTGTCTGAACCTGCTCTTACGGAAGGATCATTATATTTTATTTCCATCATGGGGCTCCTCTCACCCCCGGCGAATCTCCCCGGCCGGGCTGGCCGGGGAGTTCACCTTGTCGCATCATTCAGATGCGTACTTCGCTCACAGCATTACTGAAGAAGCTGAAGTACGACCTGAGGGATCTGGTTCGCCTGCACAAGCATGGCTGTACCAGACTGGAGCAGGATCTGGTTCTTTGTCAACTCGGCCATCTCGCTGGCGAAATCGACGTCACGGATGATTGATTCAGCCGCGACGAGGTTCTCTTCAGCGATCGCCAGGTTGGCGGCTGAACTGACGAGGGTGTTCTTCTGAAACACACCGAGTTCTCCTCGTTTCGCGGAGACCTGCTGGATCGCCTGGTCGATGATTTCGATCGAATCCTGGGCTCCGGCAGCAGTCAATACGCTGAGTTCACCGAGGTTATTGAAGCTGTTCCCCGTTACGTTCGTTCCGAGGTTCGAAGCTGACAGAGCGTTCAGAGCGATCGTGACCGTCTGGTTCTTGTTAGCACCGACCTGGAAGACCAGCGAATTGTCTATCACGGTTACGGATCCAGCGGCACCGGCAGCATGAGCTGTCGATATTGCGAGACCGGCTGTCGCCAGCCCGGTGTCACCCGTGAGTACGAGGCCGTTTCCCGTGGCAGCGAGTCCGCCGATAGTACCGGCGATGTCGACACCGTCGTCAGTTATGACAGTCGTGCCTACGCCAGTACTTGTCGTAGCCGCGGCAACGTTCGAAACGACTGAAGCAGTCTCATTGGAACCATAGCCGTCAGTGGTGATCGTAAGAGCTCCGCCGACCACTGAAGCTGTCGCTCCAGTCGAAGAGTTGTACGTATTGATCTCCGTGACGACCTGGGCCTGGGACAGGCCAGCGGCGAGAGATATGCTTACGCCGTTGACTGTAAGCGTCTCGGTAGCGCCTAGGACTGCCGTCTGGCCGGTACCTGCCGTGGCGTGAGCCTGCGCGGCGGCGGTGGTGACTACTAGGGCATAGGTGCCTTCGGTAGTGTCTACCGTCGCGTCCATGAATGTGACTTCAGAATCAGTTACAGTACCTGACATACCACTCGAACCGTCGAGAAGTTTCTTGGTACCGAACTGAGCCTGGGCGGCGATCCTGTTGATCGTCGAGATTGCGTTGTCGATCTCGTCCTGGTCCGCTGAAAGCATAACAGAGTCGTTGGCGCCGGTGTTGGCAGCGTGGATGGTCAGCTCTCGGATATTGTTGAGCAGGTTATGAATCTCGTTCATTGCCCCCTCAGCAGTCTGAATCATCGCGGTAGCTGTCTCGGCGTTTTCGATCGCCTGCTGAATACCACTGATCTGTGCCCTCATATTCTGTGAAATCACGAGACCGGCGGGATCGTCAGCACCCCTGTTTACGCGAAGACCTGAACTCAAACGTTCCAGAGACTTGGCGACTACCGATTCGGTATTCCCCAGGTTTCTCAGAGCGTTGATCGAGCTAAGGTTGTGATTGATCCTGAAGCTCATAAAAGCTCCTCCTTCCATGGTTGGATCGTTAAACCCATCCCTCCTGACATCCATGTCACACAGAGGCCTGAAAATGACCTTCATTCCAGGTCCTGCGCTCAAGAGGGTTCTCTCTCTTGTCAAGTGCTTCGGCCGGTCTTGAGGAATACTTGAGAATATTTTTTATTGAATCGCGACAATGTGAAAAAACCGGGAAAGAGTCGATCCCGGCGAAAAGAATCCGGGCCTCCCTGGATATATCCGGAGAGGCCCGTCGTTATCTGCTGTCCTGGTAAGCCCGGCGAGCTGCCGCCGGTAGATTACTGCTGAAGCAGCTGCAATACTACCTGCGGTATCTGGTTCGCCTGGACGAGCATCGCCGTCCCCGACTGAAGGAGTATCTGGTTCTTTGTCAATTCAGCCATCTCCTGCGCGAAATCCGTATCACGGATCACCGATTCGGCGGCGACAAGATTCTCTTCGGCGATCGCCAGGTTGGCGCTGCTGCTTTCCAGAGTATTCTTCTGGAACACGCCGAGTTCCCCTCGCTTCTTCGATACCTGCTGGATAGCCTTGTCGATGATCTCGATGGAATCCTGCGCCTGATCGGACGAAAGCACCGATATCTCCGAAAGGCTCGCGAAAAGATTCCCGATCACTCCAGTCCCGATTCCACTTGTCGACATACGGTTCAGGGTTATCGTCACCGTCTGGTTCTTGTTGGCCCCGACCTGGAAGACGAGCGAATTGTTGCTTATCGTTATCGAACCGGCAGCTCCGACGGCGTGATCGGTCGAGATAGCGACTCCTTCAGTCGCGAGACCGGAATCGCCCGTCAGGACTTTGCCGAGCCCGGTAGCTGCGAGTCCGCCTATCGTACCGGCTATATCGACTCCGGCGTCGGTGACGACTGTAGTACCGACACCCGTGCTCGTCGTCGCCGCGGCGACATTCGACACGACGGAAGCATTCACGTTCGCTCCATACCCCTGAGACGTGATCGTAAGCGTTCCACCGACGACCGCCGCCGTGGCTCCCGTCGAGGAAGAATACGTGTTGATCTGATCAACGACCTGGTTCTGTGTCATTCCAGAGACGAGGGCGACGCTCACGCCATTGATCGTAAGCGTCTCGTTCACTCCAAGGACGGCTGTCTGAGCCGTACCGGCTGTCGCCTGGGCCTGTTCGGCCTGCGTCGTGATCACGATCGCGTACGTACCGGAGATCGACGCTTCGGTGGCGTCGTAGAAACTGACTGTCGCGTCAGTCGTCGTACCGATCACGCCGCTGGAACCGTCAAGAAGCTTTTTCACGCCGAACTGCGTCTGGTCGGCGATCCTGTCGATCGTTGCGATCGCGTTGTCGATCTCGTCCTGATCGGCTGCGAGCATGACCGCGTCGTTAGCGCCGGTGTTAGCTGCGTGGATCGCCAGTTCCCTGATACTGTTAAGGAGCGTATGTATCTCGTTCATCGCTCCCTCCGCGGTCTGGATCATCGCGGTGGCTGTCTCGGCGTTTTCAATAGCCTGCCTGACGCCCGAGAGCTGCGCTCTCATACTTTCCGAAATTACCAGGCCAGCGGGATCATCCGCTCCCCTGTTAACCCTGAGGCCTGAACTGAGCCTCTCGAGCGACCTGGACACTGAGAATTCCGTCTTGCTGAGGTTTCTAAGCGCGTTGATACTGCTGATGTTGTGACTTATTCTGAAACTCATATCAACCTCCTCCTTCCATGGATAATGGTTGAAAACTTTCTCCCCGGCTTCCTTGCCTACCGGTCGAAACCGATTCCCTGACAGCGGTTCCCGCCGGCTGGAGAACTCGATTGATTAATCGCGAATTGATTATTTTCGGACATGAGTCCGACAGATCATCTCTTCATCTGCTACTGCCTCCTGCCGTTAAGTCTTTTCCCGATAATCGACTTTAAAGCTTTACTGCCTTCTTCTCTCTGCAGGAGGGCGTCGCGGTTCGACCTGAGGATCTCATCGAAGATCTCCTGCCGGTGAACAGTGACATCTTTAGGTGCCTGGATACCCAATTTCACCTGATCGCCATCAATATTAAGAATGGTTACGACAATATCTGTCGATATGACGATCTTTTCCTGTATTTTTCTCGTAAGAACGAGCATGTCAGCTCCTAAGCCGTACACCCGACTTTTTCTTTATCCTGCATCTGTTCCGCTTCGATCTGCCTGAGCGGCGTGGCTGTAGAATATTTGCCCGGCTCCAGAGCGATCTGGCAGCCTACGTGTCTGGAAGCGTTCACTATGACCGGGCCGAGCAGATTTCCAGTCACACTGCTCCCGCTGTCCTTGATTGTGACGATCGTCATTACGACGACTTCATCTTCCTTTTCTATCCTGAGAATATCCTTCAGATCGGGATCGATGACGAACGTGTAATCACCGTCAAAGATCGTCGGTTCCGATACTATGAACCCCACATCGGGTTCATCGATCGACTGCAACCAGTGAAATACCGATTCATCGGCAAAATCCATAAGGACGAACCTCTTCAGTCCGTCAAAACCGATCATGCCCTGCTCGAGCGTGATGATATCCTTTTCATCGAATTCAAGTTCGTCAAAAAGGCTCGATTTGATCTTCATAGCCACTACCTTCCTTTCCGTGTCCTGCTACCTGTAATAATCCAACAAACTGAGACTATAGATGGATGATGCTGTCTGAAGCGCCGCTTCATAAGCGATCTGGGCCTCAGCGAGATCTGTAAGCACCTGCGTCAGGTCGATATCCTCCACTAAGGAGAGATTAGCGAGCAGGTTTATCCTCGTATCCATCAACTGGTTCTTGATCGACTCCACCTGTTTACCGCGAGCTCCGACTGTCGCTTCGACCTGAAGAACATGGTCGGTGACAGCCTGCAGTTGCCCGATTATCGAATCGAGCGCGTCCGGATCATCATCGATCAACGCATTTCTGAGATTTTCGAGTGATCCGAAAAGTGAATACGGCTCATTGAGCGATGACGTTCCGAGGATCCCGAGATCCGCCGCCGTGCTGCCGGTCCCTGTCTCCTCGACGAGGATCTCGTAATCCGAGATCATGACGATGCCGTTTCCCGATTCATTAATGCGTACTTCCAGTCCCGGCACCGAAAGTCTTATCCTGTCGAGAAGTTCGTCGACAGTGACCGGATATGAAGGTGAAGTAAAATCAACATCACGGGAGACGCCGTTGATCGTGACGGTGATCCCCGTCATCAGTATGTCCGTCAGGAGATCCACATTCTCCACAAGAGTGTCTCCGGTCAAAGCCGGATCGAGAGGCGCGCTCAACATCAACCCGCCACTGCTTGTCCCGGCAATACCAAGATCGGACGCGGTCGTGTAGTTGCCGATATTCTCAATGACCATCTCTCCGGTATGATTCGTATCGAACAGCGTCAGGCCATTATCCGGATTTATGCCGCAGATGATCCCGAGACCGCAGCCATTGATCTGATCGATCATATCCTGTACCGTCTCGCTCTCCGTAAGGTCTATATCGGCTGATACTCCGGCGCCGGTCGTAATTCTGAAGATCCCTTTTTCTATTCCAGTGCCTGAATTCAGGTCATCGAGGAGGTCCGTAGAGGCCAGTATCGTGTTCATGGCGGCCGAAGACAGCCTCTGTTCTTCTCCAAGCACAAGAAAGTCACTCCCCGGTATGGTCACGTCGATAAGCCTCGTGGGACCTACCCTCAGCTTCATCGAATTATCGTCTCCCCTGTACTGGATCGTCCCGTTTACATCGATAAACGGTTCCACATTTACCATGTGCCCGCTGAATATATATTTGTTATGGAATTTTGTGTTCAGAAGATCCTTTATATCGCTGATGATCCCGGCAACTTCGATAGCGCCGCTCGCCCTTACATTCTCGCCTGAATCGGCCGTCGAGGAACGCATCTCGAGCGCTATGGACTTGGCGCTGTCTATAAGGTTTTTTACCGACATAAGCGTCGAGTCGGTAACATCGATAAACATCTCGGCGTCAGTGGCGTTTGAAGTATAAATGTCGTTCTGCTTTATGAGCGAATCGAAAGTCATCGCCTTGCGCACTCCGGACGGGTCGTCAGATGGTTTCTGGAAATTTTTCATCGACCCCGCCTTAATATTCAACATGGAATACCGTTCAATGCTGTTGGCGATATTCCTCAGCGGGCCCTGGCTCAACATCTGAAATGATATTCGCATAATCCTTCTCTCTATTACATTTCCAGAATCGTGTCTATCAACTCGCCGATCGTCGTCATGATCCTTGCCGCGGCCTCGTATGACTGCTGGTACCTGGTGAGATTGACGAGTTCTTCATCAAGATTCACTCCGGTTATGCTTTCTTTGCGCATCTCGAGGTTCGAGAGGATCATATCCTCATTGCGCAGCATACTTTCCGAGTTGGCGCTGTGTATCCCTATCGCGGAGATTATCGTCTCGAATCTTTCGTTAAGAGTAAGTGGATCTGTATCGGATATGCATGTATTGGCCAGGGCGACTATATCGTTCGCCAGGGAGTTATCCCCGACAGTACCGTCATATGAACTTGCTATAAGATCGGAGTTCGCGATTATAGCTTCACTGACCCTGATCGTACTGGCATCCGTTCCGGAAAAGAAATCATATCCGCTTCCATACGGCGTCCATCCCATGTTGTGAAGATCATTCAGCCTGGTGATAAAGCTGGAGGCGAGATAGTCGAGAGCCTGCCTGGCATCCTGGAGATAACCGTCTCTTGATTCCAGAAGCCCCGTGATCTCGCCCTCGGATAATGTCACGTTGACATTCTGTCCTCTGAGCCGTACCTGCATTTTCGTTATCTCACCGGTATCGTCCATATAGGCTTCGAAAGGCAGCGTTTCAGACCGGTGTATGATATTGACCCCGCCCGCGAAAACATCGACTGAACCAAACTCGTCTTCCCTTATGTCTATCCGCACGATCTTCGATAACTGCTTAAGAAGCCTGTCCCGTTCGTCCCTGTAATCGCCTGAAGAATGCCCCGCTCCCTCTGTTTCCACGATCATCGTATTGAGTTCTGCGATCGACGCGATAAGATCGTTGGCCAGAGCGACGCCCTCCTCGATCTGCTGATCGATGTTTCCTCCAAGTTCGTCAAGTGACTGATCGATGGAATTGAACATCGAGCACATGGTCTTGGCTGATTCGAGTATGTCTATCCGCGCTGAACCGCTTTCCGGATGGGACGCGAGCGTATTCCACGAGACGAAAAAATCATCGATGCAGCTTGCCAGGCCATTATCGCTCGGCTCATTGAATACGACTTCCAGATGAGAGAGAGTCGAGCTCTTCATCTCCCACCCGCCCATCGACGCCGTCTCTTCCCGGATCTGCCTCGTAAAAAACTCGGCCGTACTGCGCCTGACCGTATTGACCGTCACTCCATTACCGAGGATCCCTTTCGCCGTCACCGTTGGAATATTCGACTGTAGCAGTACTTCCTGGCGGGAGTACCCCGGATTATTGATATTGGAGATATTATGGTTCGTCGTCTGCAATGAGAACTGCGACGTAAAGAGACTTCTTTTGTTCATTTCCAGCATACCGAAAAGCGTTACCATAATACTTTACTCCAGTAAGACCGTTATACTTTTTCCTCTACAAGCAATGGATGACTTTTCCTGTTACCCTTCTTACCGTTCGCCGAATATCCTTCCTTCTCATCCGACACAAGTTCTGCCCAGAGTTTGTTCTGCTGTTCGAGGAGATCGAGCGAAAAATCGATAAGATAGATAGTGTTGTGATTTGATCGATAGAGCCTTTCACCGACCTTGATCAGTTCACGGCTCGTGTCTTTGAGTTTTGACGAAAGCTCCGGATCGACTTCCCTGCTGATCGCGCTGATCGTCACTGTCCCGACATCTTTTTCCAGATTGATGGCGATGTCGTCCATATAGGAATGTCTCGCGGCCTGATTTCTCTTGAGTACCTGCACGATCCTTTTCATCTTCTCGGTATTCACCGACAGATTTTCGATATCGTTCTTCATCAGGTATTCCTGTTCGATCCGGGAGAGTTCAAGAAGCTCCCTGCAGACCGACGCCTCTTCGTTCATCATCTCGCAGAGTTCCTCGACCCTGTCTTCAATATCCTTGCTTCCCAAGATCCTTACGGCCATCTTTCCTCGCCTCACTTTCTATCAACGGCTTTCTGGCCTTTGTAGATTTCATTCAATGAAATCATCCTGCTATTCGTATTTTGATCATTTTCAGATCCAATCTTCATAAAGCGATCTTTCTTTCCAAGTGGAAGGGCCTCTCGCCCGGTATTTCCCGGTAACGCTCCCGGAACAGTCGCCGCCTCACCACCCTGGCCGCGATTGAACCTGTCCACAAGGACTTCGGAAAGGCCAAAACCTCCCCGCTTCGTGAATTCGCTGGCAAATTCGCCCTGCATCATCTCTTCGTAGATCTTTCTCGGGAACGATTTCTCCACCATTCCCTCATCCGACACGGTAGAATGCATCAGTTGAAAAAACTGTCCGATCAGTATCGATTCAAAATCCCGGGCTGCTTTTTCCAGGCTTTTCGTACGCGCGGCGCCGGATGACTCTGCCTGAACCGGTCTGATCTGCGGATTCATCTGTATCTTCATCTCGCCATTCCTTTTACATGATCACCAGGTCGGCCTTGAGGGCTCCCGCGATCTTTAGCGCCTGAAATATCGCTACCATGTCTCTCGGAGTTATCCCGAGTTCATTCAGGGCTGAAGCTATATCGCTGACGGTATTCGATTTTCTTATCGCGAACAGCCTCGCTTCCTTGTCCTCTACCTTCGTCTCTATCTCTGGAACCACGATTGACTGGCCCTCGCCGAACGACATCGGCTGGCTCACTCCGTAGTTCGCCTTGATCTCTACCTGGAGATTTCCATGAGCGATCGCGACTTCGTCGATCGAGACGAGGCCACCGATCACCACTGTACCTGTCCTCTCGTTGATCACTACCCGCGCGACCTTGTCAAGAGTGACCTCCATCCTTCCGATATCAGCGATCATCGCTACCGGATTCAGCTCATACTCCGGTGGGACCCTTACTTCTATCGCCCTGGAGCTCACCGCGTAAGCGAGCTTTTTCCTGAGAGTGATATTTATGATATTCGTTATGTTCGTCACGGACTGGTAATCGGGATCGTCGAGAGTAAGAGTGAATTTGTTTCCTTTTGCCAGCTCGCATTCCTGCTCTTTCCTTACTATCGCTCCCTGTGGGACCCTGCCTACAGTGGAATGATTCTTTCGCAGGACATTTCCAGCTCCGGCATCGATATTGAATCCGCCGATTGAGACTGCTCCCTGCGCTATGGCGTAATTGGACCCGTCGAACGCTCTGAGCGGAGTCAGAAGAAGCTGTCCTCCCTCGAGGCTGTTCGCATCGCCGAGGGAAGAGACTGTGACGTCGAGCCTCGTTCCGACAGGAGTAAATGGCGGCAATTCAGCGGTGACAACGACCGCGGCGACGTTTTTCACCTTGATATCATCAGCTGATACTGTCATTCCGAGTTTTTCAAGCATGCTTACTATCGAATTTACTGTAAAGGCGCTCTTGCTCCCGTCTCCGGTGCCGTTAAGCCCCACAATCAGTCCGTAACCTATAAGCTGGACATTGTTGACGCCGGCTACCGAAGTCACATCCTTGATCCGGACCGTTCCGCAGACCCTGACGGGCATGTAAAGATGAAAGAGGATCAGGAGAAAGACCGTCAGAAGAACTCCCCTGTAATGATTCCTGATTGTTCCGTGCAATTTTTATACTTCCTTTAAAAGATCCAGTTTATGAGTTTCGTGAGGATCCCGGGTTCGTGCCCGGAATCAACTGTGCCTTTTCCGTCATACATGATCCTCGCGTCGGCTACGTAAGTCGACAGGATCGTATTATCAGTGCTGATATCCCTTGAACGGATGATGCCGCTGAGCGTTATCCTCTCGCGTTCCCCGTTTATATTGACCTCCCGGTTGCCCTCTATCAGATAATCTCCGTTTTCGAGTATCTCGGTTATTCTCACCGTCACCCGCGCGGAGAGCTGTCCAGCCCTCGATGTCTTGGCGTCCCCCTTGTACTTGTTCTCGCTCGTAAGCCCCCAAAGGGAGATAAAGTCAAGGCTGCCGACGCCCGGACCGCTTGTCGCTTCCGCTTTTACCTTGGTATCTGTCTTCGCGCTGCTTGAAGCGGATGACTGTTCCTGAATGATCACAGTAACGACATCACCGACCCTGTATCCCTTGAGGTTCGAATAGAGTGAACCCTCATCGCTGTCCCACAAGGGGCGCTGGGAATGAGCGACCGAACTTATCGTCACAAGGAAGAGAACCGCCACGATCATACTTTTCTTCATAATCTCTACCTGCCCGCTTCCGACCCCGGAGGGGATACCTTCGCCTTGTCTACTACCTGATACTTATCGATCTTTCCAGATGCCAGGTTCCGCACAAGTACCATGTCTCCGATCCATCCATCCTCAAGAGAGACGCCGTTCGCGCTGACAACCATGAGTCCCCTCGAGATCTCGACCTTGACTGTCTGACCTTTCATCACTACCGGAATGCGTTCGATGGCTTTGAGAGGTATCATATCGCCGCTCCTTATGTAGCGGTCTATACGCATTCCTCGTATATCAGCCGGGTCCGTCACTGGCAGCTCGCCGCAGACGGCAAGATCGGCCTCGACCCATTCGATATCACCCGTTTCGACAACTTCGCCTCTTTTAATATCCCTTGCCGCCACGGCACACCTGTCGACAAGATGGAACCTGCACCCCGTGGAATATCTTCTTTTAAAACCGTCTTTGCCGGTCAGAGTAAAAGAGACTACCTGGTATCCATGTATGTTCTTAGGAAAATCGATCTCAAGAGCGAGCTGGCCGGGAGGTGTCATTATCGATGATGGAAAGTTTACGATCTCCATTTCTATTCTTTCAGCGCCTTCGCTCCATTTTGATTCTTTGAGGGCGGAGGCCATATCTTTTTTCAGTAAGTCGAGAAGTTCATCGCACTTCTCAAACATCAACCGTTTTACCTGTACCCTCGTATTGCCAGTCAGCTCGATACCAAGGGATCTGACGCGGTCGGCGATGAAATTCCTTGAAAGGCTTTTCTGCGATCCCCAGGGCGGTGACTCGGCGATTACCGGATCGTCCGACCCTTTCAGAGGCTCGACTACGAGATCAGAAAGCTTCAGTAAAGTCATTTCGGTCACAACGATCTCCCGAAGCGTGTAGACTTCGGCCGAAGCAAGCGCGCTACAAGTAGAAAGCATTACCGCTACAATTATTAACGCCCCGTTTTTTCTTTTCATGGCAGAGATTCTCTATCGTTTAAGGTTGGCGGCTATACCAAGCATCTCTTCCGAAGTCTTCACCGCTTTTGAATTTATTTCATACGCCCTCTGGGCCGTTATCATCCCGATCATCTCTTCGATGACGCTGACGTTACTCATTTCGAGGAACCCCATCTGCATCGTACCAAGCCCCTCTTCTCCAGGATTGCCCAGTACCGGCGTACCGCTCGATACTGTTTCGACAAAGAGATTGTTTCCTATGCTTTTCAGCCCTGCCGGATTCTGGAAGCGCACAAGCTCGAACCGGCCAAGATCAGCGGGTGTTTCTTCTGCCTGAAGAAGGACTGAAATCATCCCGTCCCCCGCAATCATAAGGTCTGTCGTCTCTCGTGGAAGAGTCAGCGCGGGCTCTACCTGGAAGCCGGACGCGGTGACGATATTTCCATCGGAATCGAGTTTCAGGGATCCATCGCGGGTATAAGCGTAACTCCCGTCCGGAAGCAACACCTGGAAGAACCCGTCACCGGCGATCATCATGTCGAGTGGATTCTCCGTGTTCATCGAAGAACCCTGTTGGAACACTCTCGTCGTCGCCGACAACCTCACTCCATGACCGACCTGGTTGAATGAAGGTTCGGCAGAGCCGGTCAATCGGGACGAACCGGCCGGAGCGACGCTTTCATACATGAGGTCCTGGAATTCTACCCGGGATTTTTTGAATCCAGCGGTGTTAACGTTCGCGAGATTATTGGCGATATTGTCGATAAATATCTGCT
The DNA here is from genome assembly GCA_016932415.1 of Candidatus Krumholzibacteriota bacterium. Taxonomy (NCBI): domain Bacteria; phylum Candidatus Krumholzibacteriota; species Candidatus Krumholzibacteriota bacterium. Next base: position 26,163 of record JAFGCX010000029.1, on the reverse strand, counting down.
GGGCCTGCATTCCCGACGATGCTGTCGATAGTGCTCTTATCATGACTTATTCTCCCTGATTATTCCTGTCATTGCCCTTTTTCCGCTTTCTTATCTTATCAACCGGTCTTTCCCACGGTCGATGTCAGCATATGTAATATCTCGTCTTCCGATTTAAGCGCTTTCTGACTGATCTCATACGCTTTAAGCGCGGTTATCATTTCCGTCATCTCCGAGATGACCTCGACATTGCTGTTTTCCAGAAATCCCGAGAGTACTGTTATTTCTTCAGGAGCCAGGTCTGTCGGTGAAATGTCGTCCGGAGCGGTAAGAAGCGAAGACCCCGCTTTCTCAAGACTGGAAGTCTCATCAAAACGGACGATCCTCAACTGCCCGGTGATGATTCCATCGACGCGGATATTGCCTTCTCTTGAAATTTCTATCTCGCCCGGAGGTATGGCGATACTGCCGGCGACAAGTTGTCCGTTGCTCGTGGCCAGATTTCCCTCGGAGTTGACTGTAAAGGATCCGTCTCTCGTGTACATCTCACCTTCATCCGTCTCTATGACGAAAAATCCATCACCCTGTATCGCGACATCGAGCGGCCTTTCAGTCCTCGTCAGCTGCCCCTGTGAGAAGGAAGTAGCGACTTTCACGATCGTATCGATCAGGCCGGAGTCGGTCTTCTGCTCCGCAAAGACAGCAAAATCCTTTTTGAATCCAGCTGAATTTATGTTTGCCAGGTTGTTGGCGATCATGTCATTTCTGGCCACCTGATTTTTCATCGCCCTGGCGGCCATCGATATTCCTTTAAGCATAGTTATCCTCCATTGCGCTTTATACACGGCAAGAGATATGCCTGTGGGACTATAGTCCCCCCCGAAAGCCTTTGAATACCGTATTGCTATTAATGAATTGATGTTACATGGACCACGCGGTCGAGGCGGCAAAAAACCCCGTTCAGTCCAATGATTAAGGGGGGGAAATATTTTCTGTGTTCCGGAGGAAATTACTTCAGGAATTTATTTCAAATGGAAGTTGTGAATCAGGCTTCTATTTCGACTGGAACGTCCGATTGGACAATCTCGCTGTCCCTGGCGCCCGGGATCCAAAGACTGAAGGAACTGCCTTTGCCTTCAATACTTTCTACTTCTATCCTGCCATTGTGAGCGTCTATGATCTCTTTTACGATCGCGAGCCCGAGACCTGTTCCCTTGATCTTTTTCTTTTCGGCATTATCGAGCCTTTTAAATCTTTCAAAGATTATCTCAAGCTCTTCCGGAGACATTCCTATCCCGTTATCTTCTATAGCTACACACACGCCTTCATCGAGCCTTCCGCACCTTACCGATACCGTACCGCCTTCATCGGTATATTTGATCGCGTTTTCAACGAGATTGATTATGACCTGCTCAAGCTTATCCTTATCGGCATTTATAACAAGCCGAGCGGGATTATTTTCATATTCAAGCGTTATATTCTTATTCTGAGCCAGAAGCTTTATGCCGGTCACCGTATTGCTGACCAGTTCCGCCACGTTAAAATCCACATTATGGAGTCTTACGAATTTGTTCTCGAACCTCGACACTTCGAGAAAATCATTAACAAGTTTTTTCAGGGCTTTTCCCTTGTCCTCCACTCCTCTTAGAAATTCTTCCTGGAGATCCGTGAGCTCGCCTGTTTTACCTTCCAGTATCAACTGGGTGTACCCCAGTACGACACTGATCGGAGTCCTCATCTCGTGAGCCATCATCGAGTAGAATTCGGATTTGAGTTTTTCAGCTTCCTTTTCAGCAGTGATATCCCTGAATACTATCGCTCCGCCGACATCTTCTTCCATGTCGATTCTGACCCGGCTAATATCGACGATATAATGCCTGATATCTATTCCGCCGTTATTGATCTCGATCTCCATGCCGGTCGCTTCCCTGCCGTTTTCGATGTGATCGCACAATTCCCTTACATGCTTCGAATCTGGCAGAACATCCTTTATCGATATCTGGTTGATCAGCTCGGGAATCAGTCTGAATCTCAGGGCGGCGATCCTGTTATAAAATACGAGCAACCCTTCCCTGTTCACTATGAGGACGAGATCGCTCAGTATGTCTATAAGCGTACCGAGCTTGCTTTTTTCGTCTATGATCATATTACGGTTTCGGCCCCACCTGAGAAGACCGGCGACTCTGGCGAGAACTTCAGCCTCATCGGAATCCTTCACTATGAAATCTTCAACGCCGGCTTCAAAGAATGCGACCTTGTTCTCTGTTTTATTGTCATCGGTGAATACAGCCAGAGGGATAAGCGATGTCTGTGGATAACGCTTGAGTATCGCGCTCGCTTCGAGGCCGTTCATCCCCGGCATATTGAGATCCATTATTATCAGGTCGGGGGAATACTCCAGGGCGGCCATCACTCCGGCCTGGCCGTCGTTTCTTAAAATCACGTCATATCCGTTTTCGATCAGGATACTTTTCATCCGCTCCCGTATCGTGCTCGAATCATCGACTACAAGTATCAATTCCCTGTTTTTCATCCAATATGCCTCCGCATTGCAATACTTATAATCTTTTTCGCACAAATCGCCGGATACTTTAGCGAATGAATGGAAAAATCCTAGGAAAAGGCGCTCTGGAGTTTTCTTAGACGGAACTCCACGAGCCTCCTCGATGATGGATCGATGATGGCGAGTTTTTCATATATCTCTACTGCCTTGTCAGGTTTATTCATCTTTTCACAGACGAGCCCGAGATTAAGGTAGGGATGAATATCCTGCCGGTTATTCTCGATCGCCCGCGTAAAGAATGCTATTGCCTCGGCATACCTGTCGCGTTTAGAGAGAAAACATCCAAAGGCATTGAGTGCCGCGCCGTTTTGACCGTCCTTTTTGATCACCGCTTTTAAATGCCTCTCCGCTTCGGCATCTATGCCGAGTTTACCCAGGATGATCCCCAGATTCACTTCGATCTGCATGTTATACGGGGACAACCGGTATGCTTCGGTAAAATATTCTCTGGCCCTTTCCAGTCTCCCCTGTTTTTCATTGAGGCAACCGAGCGAATTGAGTACTTCGGAATTATACGGATTCATCGATATGATCGATTCATAGACTTTCAAGGCCTCATCGATCTCCCCCTTCAGCTCAAAGACTTTTCCCGAAAGAAATGTCAGACCTTCATGACCGGGATATTCCGACAAAGCTCTCTCGACCACCTCGCCTGCTTTTTCAGCCATCTTCATCCGTGTGTATATATATATCGATTTCAGGTAGACTTTCAGATCGGTGCCGGGAAGAAACCTGATCTTTTCAAGCGATTCGACCGAGTCCTCCTGATTGCCCTGTCTGAACAGAATATCGGCATGGATCACATGAGACTGCGCCATGAATGGATCCAGCTCGAGGGAACTGGTAATATATTCAAGGGCTGAGTCGAGATCATCGACCATGATCGAAGAGGTCGCAAGGTTTCGTAGAATATTGGCGTTCCTAGGATCGATCGACAAACCCTTCTTCATCGCTTTCAAAGCTTCTTCCGGCTGCCTGTTCTCGTTATAAGCCACTCCGAGATTGTTATACAGATCGGGTTTTTCGCTATTGATCAGGACCGCCCTGGAAAAGGAATCGACAGCCTCATCGATCCTGCCCTGGCGCAGAAAAGCCAGGCCTTTCAGATTGAGGAACTCCCAGCTCTCCGGAACGATATCAAGGCCCTTGTCGATCAGATGAAGAGATTCTTCGGCGTTTCCGAGTCCGAGCATCTGTGAAGCAAGTTCGAATATATATTTGGAATTTCCCGGGTTGGCTCCGAGCTTCTTCTCTCCGAGGGAAAGATACATCCTGTGTTTTCTGTTCATCCTCTCGGAATCCTTCATCCTGCCATAATGGTGGATGATAATATCCTCGACCTTGATGATCGGGATCCCGGTGCTCGCGAGAGATCTCTCCACGTCCTCATGTACCTGACCTTCATACCTTACCAGCTCCGTGTTCCTGAACAGCCTTACCTGCTGGCTTTGAAAATACCCCAGCATCTCCCTGTTCATCCTGGCGTCATCGTCACAGCGCTTCCAGCCGAAAGTGTCCGAGTCGTTCGTATATGTCCACTGCTCAAACATGAAAGCCGCTTCGGGATATTGGCGGATCAACCTGGCGATCCTCGAATGATCCTTTTCCTCAATGATCTCGTCGGCGTCAAGGATCAATATCCACTCGCCCGAAGCCTTACTGATCGCTCTGTTTCTCGCCTCGCTGAAATCATTCCGCCATTCGCATGTAAATACACGTGCTCCGAGTCTTTCTGCCTTTCTGGCAGTATCATCGACCGATCCCGTATCGACGATTATGATCTCATCGGCAAGTCCCTTTACGCTTTCAATAGCATTCTCTATGAATTCTCCCTCATCCCTCGTTATCATGCAGCATGAGATGACCGCTTTCTTCCGGTTCCTTATCGATTCAAGGTCTATTATGATTTCGTTACTGTTTTTTCCTGACATCGATATACCTTTCACTGCCAACGCCCCGCCAGGACACATTGCAGGTTACTGTTTCCTTTTCACATCCCGGATTTTTTTATGGAAGTTACTTCCATCGAACCATTGTAATGCGCTGAAACGCCGTAATCAGTCACTTCAAACCCGCAGCGTTCAAGGATGTTCTTTAAAGAAGCGAAGGAAAAATAATTAAGATGCTCACAAACCCTCTTCATCGGGTCTTTGTCTTTCATCATGATCGAAAACGCGCTTTCAAAGTTGGGCGTCGATATCCATAACAGCCCTCCGGCGTTCAACGACCGGGCAGCTCGTTCTATCGCTTTCACCGGATCGATAATGTGTTCGAGGACATCTCCCATGCAGATGACGTCATATTTTTCAGAAGTCTCAAAAGAGGAAAAATCAGCGCATATGACCCTTACACCGAGCCTTTCAGCGACTCTTCCGGCGTGGGCCGGCCTTATCTCAAGACCAGAGGCATCAAAACCGAATTCGCCGGCCACGGCGATCATCTCACCCGCTCCTATTCCCACATCAAGGAATCTTTTTCCAGGAGCGCGGCGATAGAGGGTCGAGACCACCGTCCCCAACATCGGTATAAGACCGGGATTCGGTGATTGATATTGTTTGTTGTCTGAACCGGAAAGGACGCTCGTGAGATCGTCGGGCCGGGCGGAAGCAAAGAGGTGATTGCATTTCCCGCAATACAGCCACAGACGGACCGGATCAAAACCTTCGTTGAAATCAGCGTTGGTGACCATGTTATACGCCCAATGAGGTTTTCCCTCTCCCTCGCAGAGAGGACATCGATCGGTCTTTCTCATATCGTTCTTTTTATATCTGTAGTCATGGAAGGGATGGCTCTCGGCGGTGATCCGTGAAGCGAGACGGTAATCGATGATGAAGGCGTTGATATGGCAGTTATAGGAGAGAAGAGCCCTTCCCATACGGTTCTCTATCTCTCCAAGGCGAAAGAGAGCGACCGATTCTATCCCTTTTACCTCTATCAGTTTTCTGTACAGCATGCCGGCACCATTGTCCTCACCGGCGTCAAGAAGCCTTTCAGCCTCCTGAAACTGTTTGAAATGATCGTTTTCATTGATAAGAACCTTTTGCGTCACCATTATTCTCCCCGGGTTCTCTGTTTATAACGACAAGTCACAGATTGAATGACAACAAGAGATGTGCCATATTACCTTCTATTAAAGAGAGGGCAGGCCATATCTTTGCAATTAATCTTATCATGTTGTTTTAGTAGTTGTTACGCCCTGCCCCGATCAGCGCCCGATGCCTCCGGCGTTGATCAGGGTAAATAGATTCCTGTCTCCCGAATAAGAATTTCACGGTCGAAGGGAAAATAGTTCCTATCAGAAAGATTTTTGTTCTGATATATATTCAGTAACTGCGGCGGGCGAAAGGCAGGACCATTTGTCGCCCCTGTCGGTAAATAGCTGTTCGATCATTCAAAGGCGGATAAAATGAAACTTACTGTCGTCAGCGATTCTCACGACCACATTCAAAACCTTGACAGGGCTATGGAAATGGCCAGTCAGATCTATACAAGTCAGCTGCTCCATTGCGGCGACCTCTGCTCACCCTTCATGGTCGAACACCTTGCCCGTTTCCGTGGAGATGTCCATCTTGTCTTCGGAAACAACGACGGTGACAGGCTCACGATAGCGAGGTTGGCGGAAAAATATCCGAATGTAAATATCTATGGAGAATCCGGCATCCTGCGGACCGGCCCGGCAACAATAGCCTGGACTCACCTCCCGGAATTCGGCGCGGGCCTGGCCGCGACGGGTGATTTTGACGCCGTATTTTCCGGGCATACCCATAGAAGAAAATCAGTAAAGGCAGGAAAGACATGGCATATCAATCCCGGAGAACTGATGGGCCTGAGGGAAGCGCCAGGATTCGCCACCTTCGACCTCGAGACGTTTGAAGTGGAATATTACAACCTCTGGCAACCTTCCGGATAAGGATACCCGCTGGTCGATCGCCACATATCAACTTCCCGTCGAGCCGGGGTCGAATAGACCGCCGTGACCATTCGCCGCGAGAAACGAGAGCACCTCGTCGAGAGACGGGATCCCGGCTCTTCCTCCGGCAGCTCTGCATTTCATCGCCGCCACGGCGTTTGAGAAGACGCAGCACCCAGCCGTGTCGAGTCCCTGAAGCACGGCAAAAAGATAACTGCCATGAAAGACATCCCCCGCGCCGGTCGTATCGACAGCTTTTACATCAAAACCTCTGATCTCGATGACTTCACCGTCGACCAGGGCAAGACACCCCCCCTCGCCCACAGTCACGACAGCGGAATGAGGGCCGTATGAAGATAATTTTCTCAATGTCTGCGCGTGTCCTTCTCCGCGCGAGAACTGCCTGGAAAACGTTTCGCTTGTAATTATATGATCGCAGTAAGGAAGTATCTCCTCCACTCCCTCGCGCAGCGTTCCAGCATCGATAAGGACTTCTATCCCGTTCTCGCGGGCAAACCTGGCCGCGTGAAGAGCCGCCGCCGGTTCGAGGCTGTCGATGAGCAGCCCTCTGCTCTGGCCGATTATAGACGTGTCGACCTCGCCGGCTTCAAGCATCGAAATCGATCCCCTGCTCCAGAGTATCGTCCTCTCGGCAGTCTCTTCGTTCACCATTATGAACGCGAAATGCGAACAGCCGTCCTTTTCGATGACGATCCCGGAGATATCGATATTTTCTCCGGCAAGTTCCCTGGCCGACCTCTCTCCGAAGTCATCGTCACCGCGCTTTCCGATGAAAGCCGCGGTCAATCCCAGCCTCGCCGCCGTCACCGTCGCCGTAGCGGCTGGTCCGCCGCCCTGAACTGTCAGGCTGCTTAATTCGAGTTTTGTGTTTTCAACAGGTATACGCGGTACGAAACCTATATAATCGGTAGCTGAATATCCAAGACCTGTAATATCATATCTTTTCTTCATTTTATTTGACCAGAACATTCGCTCTGACATGGCATTATCCTGACCCCCGGCTGAACCGGCTCAAGCCTGCCTGTTTTCCCGCCCCTTCGAGCCCCCCCGGAATGCTATAAGGGATTCGATCACGAGCCAGACTACGAGAACAAGGATCAACACTCCTATTACAAGCAGAGGCCACTCCCCGTCGGCGAAATTCGACCTTATCCTCATCACCATCGCCGTCGAGGTCATGATCATCATCCCCACCATCGGTACCGCCGTATAGACGATCGGTTTTCCCAGCCTGTAAAGGAATAGTGAAACGGTCAACAGCCCGAGCGAGGCCAGAACCTGGTTCGTCGTCCCGAAAAGCGCCCATAACGCCAGTCCGGCCGGTTTACCGCCGATCGTCATGATACTGAAATAACCGATCCCGGCTATCGCGGCAAAAGCCGCTAAATATCTGTTCCTGAGAAGCCTGATACCGAGTCCCTCGCCGAGTTCCTCGATATTGTATCTTAAAAGCCGTGTACCTGAATCAAGTGTCGTCATGGCGAATCCGACCGCCATAACGACGATGAAACTTTTCGCTACTTCGATCGGAATACCTGTTTTAGAGACGAATACTCCAGCTCCATCTACGAAAGCCATCATCTTGGCGGTCAGCCCTGATGCCGCCTGCCAGGACGAATAATGCCCGTGCCATGCCGATCTCGTAACTCCCGATGTGCAGGCGAGGACGACGATCATCGCGAGGAGCCCTTCGGCAAGCATCCCTCCGTATCCTACGGGAACGGCATGCGTCTCTTTCATCAACTGCTTTGAAGTAGTTCCCGTCGCGACCAGGCTGTGAAACCCGGAGATCGCTCCGCACGCGATCGTGATAAAGAGAAAAGGAAAGAGAGGAGGAACACCGGTCGATTGATTATTGATTGCCGGCGCCGATATTTCAGGCCTGAAAATAAAAAGACCCACATACATCAATATCATACCTATGACAAGCTGGTAAGCGTTGAGATAATCCCTCGGTTGAAGAAGAAGCCAGACCGGCAGGACGCTCGCTATAAAAGCGTAAGTGATAAGCAGGTAGACCCAACCTGTCTGTCCGACGCCCGTGACAGGATAGTGGATCCCCAGCCATATTGAAAAAAGCATCAACACCAGGGCCACTATCGTAGCCATTGCCAGATTAACTCCCCTTCGATAGACTAGAAGACCGACGATGACGGCCAGGACTATCAGGACTGCCACGGGAACGACAGACTCTGGATGGTATGTATCGGAAAACAGGGTCGCTATGACCCTGACAAATGTCCCCATGCAGAGTGAAAGAGTAAAGAATATAAGCACGAGGAACAGCAGGTGCGCCCTGCGTCCCGCGAGCGACCTGGTGACATCACCGATCGAGTGCCCCCTGTTTCTGAGCGATACGAAAAGAGAGGTAAGGTCGTGGACTCCTCCCATGAATATCGAACCGAAAAGGATCCACAGAACAGCCGGAAGCCATCCCCAGATCACCGCGATCGCAGGTCCCAGTATAGGTCCGAGACCGGCTATCGAGGCGAAATGGTGTCCAAACAGAATAATCGGCCTGGTCGGCACAAAATCTATCCCGTCCTCCGATTCATAGGCCGGTGTCTTTCTTTCAGGATCGAGCGCGAGGATCTTTCTTCCGATAAATCTCGCGTAAACTCTGTAAGCAACCAGATAAGCTGCCAAAGTCGCGACAGCAACAGCAAGAGCGCTCATCATCTCCCTCCTGTCTTTTTCCTGACAGGCATTTTACATTGTTTCACGGGATAATTCAACTTTTCAGTCGCTCTTTTCAATGCCATTGAAACAGCTCCATCATTCATATATTTATGTGATACCGGAGTCCTGAACTCAACGAATCGATTGAGAATCGCTGATGATTCTATTAGTATGACATGATAGTGTTTTTTCATGACACTCCCCGGGCTCTGGAGACTGCCTGGAGAGAGAATCAAGGCGGCAGACCGGATGGCCAGAGAGAAAAGAATATTCTGCCCGTGGTGCGGCAACCGGCTCGGTAAAAAAATGGACGAAGGGAGGGTACGCGACTACTGCGAAAAAGAAGACCGCCTGATCTATGATAATCCCCTCCCCGCTTCGACTTCTCTCGTTTTCGACGGTAAGGATAATATCCTTCTGGTACTGAGGAACTGTGAACCGGGGATCGATCAGTGGGCCCTTCCGGGAGGTTTCGTGGAGACCGGTGAAAGCCCGGCTGACGCGGCGATGAGGGAACTGAGGGAAGAGACCGGCCTGACCGGGAGGGACCCTGAACTTATAGACGTCATATTCCAGGAAAGCCTCTTCTATGGCACTTCGATCCTCATCATCGGGTACCGTGTAGATTCATTCTCGGGCGAGATCATGGCGGCAGACGATGCCTCTGAAGCCCGTTTCTTTAAAATCAGCGGTCTTCCCCCCCTTGCCTTTGACAGCCACTCCAAGATGATAAAAAAAGCCCTGGAGAAAGAGTGAGAGACCTGTCCCTCTTATCATCCTGAAAGGATGTGAAATTTTTTGAGATCATCATCGCGGGCAGGCCTGACCTCGACTATCATCTCCTCGCCACCTGTCCTGAAAGAGACCCTCACTGAATCCTCACCGTTTCCCTTGCCATATCTCGCGGTGACAGAAGCAGCGGCGAGAATATCTTCATCGTCAGGATCTCCCTGCACCAAAACGGTAGGTCCTGGAAAATCCACGGCAGCGGCGAGAAGGGAATCTTTCCATTTGCTCTCGATATATTCATTTTCTTCCTGATTCCGTCCCACCACTATCTTTGTCCTCGGGGAAAGCCTGAGATGCCTTCCCGTCGAAAGGAGCACAGTGTCCTCGACGGTAAGTCTGCTGCCGCCATTATGTCTCGTATAATCGATGAATTTCTTCGCGTAATTCTCGTCTGTAAGGACGCATCCACCGGCGGGAGACTGATATTGATCGATTTTCAGCTCCTCGACCAGTTCCATCTGCCTCCTCCTCGTCCTTCCCTGGATGTCGAGAAGTAGCTCCCTGTCGATCAGACCGCTTTTTTCCGCATCCGTCGGAGGAAGAAGCCTGGCGCTGAGAGGCCTTAATAACAACCCTTCCAGTCCGCTCTCTTTTTCCACGGTCCTCATCGCTGAAAGGTGCTGGGACATAGGCCTCTGTCCGACAACTTCACCGGTATAGATAAGATCGGCTTTTCTGCTTATCATTATATCTCTGGCTTTTTTCAGGAGGAATATCCTGCAGTCGACGCAGGGATTGATATTTTTACCAAATCCGTGCTTCGGGCTTGACAAGAGGCCGAGAAATTCTTCCGAGACATCTATCACGGAGACGTTGATGCCGAAAAGAGCCGACAGCTCTTTCTCTTTTTCGTCGGCGATATCGCCGATGCTTTTACCATGATAGACGCGCCCTTTCATACTTCCCTGCGCGAACCCGTTAAGGAAATGCAACCCCTCTATTCTGGCTCCGGTCCTTGCCAGGACAAGAGTCGCGAGAAGGCTGTCAAGACCTCCTGATATCATTCCGATCGCGTAAGGTGTCCTTTCCATGATCACGCCCTGCTGCGCTGACCGAACGACAATATTCGATCAGACCCCAGAATACAGTCATTCGCCGCCAGGCGCAAGAGAGCGTTTCAATCCAGCTCCGATAAAATTGAAGGCGAGCGCCGCCATGAAAATCAGAAACCCGGGAGCAAAGGCGCTGACAGGTGATACCCGTAGAGACATCTGGGCGTTGTGAAGCATGTTTCCCCATGATGGCACGGGAGGCTGGACACCGAACCCGAGGAAACTGAGAGAGCTTTCTATCAGTATGGCGCTGGCGAATCCGACTACCGCCGAAACAGTGACCGGCATCGCCGCCTGCGGAAGAAGGTGTTTGAATATTATTTTCATATCCGCTCCACCAAGCAGCCTTGCCGCCGCGACAAATTCCTCTTCCTTCAACTGGATCAACCTCGATCTTACGACGCGCGATGTCTCCATCCATGTACCGCCGCCTATGACAAGAGGGATCAACCAGAGATGTCCCCGTCCGAACGAAGCGAGGACCATAAGAACAAGAAAAACCGGGACCGAGAGAAAAAGGTCTGTCAGGGATGATACGATCCTGTCGGCATATCCACCGAAATACCCGGCAAGACTTCCCATTATCATTCCGATCAGGGTCGATATCATCACCGTCAGAAAAGCCACAAGAAGAGTATATCTTCCACCATAGAGCAGCCGACTGAAGAGATCCCGGCCGAGATCATCCGTTCCCAGAAGATGTTCGGCCGTTGGAAGCGCGGAAATATTATCGAGATCAATATCGTTGCATCCATATGGAGTCATAAGGGGTGCGGCGGCAGATATCGTGATGATAAAGAGGATCAGGATCATCGATATCACCGCGATCCTGTCGTCGAAGAAGGAACTGCCCCGGCAAGACAGATTCCTTCCATTTCGCCCGGAACAGGCCGTCAGGCAGGAGATATATCCGGTTTTTTCCATTTCAGCCATTGCATATCCTTTTACCTGATCTAACGCCCCGGTCCCGTCCTAAGCGCCATTTGTCCGGAAGTATTGATAGACCTTCCCCGATCGACCTTGATCCGTGGATCCACCACTATATTGAGCAGATCACCGAGGAAATTGAAAAATATTATCAGAAGAGAGGAGATTACAATGATCCCAAGGACCCTGGTATAATCCTGGCGCTGAAGCCCTTCATAAAACAGCCTCCCCATACCCGGCCATGAGAATACCGTCTCGGTTATCACCGCTCCCGTAAAGATCGTAGGTATTTGCATAAGGACTACGTTCATCGCCGGAAGGATCCCGTTTCTCAGAGCGTGTTTCAATATCACTGTCCGTTCATTGAGACCCTTCGCGCGCGCGGTGAGGATGAAATCCCCATGGAAAGCCTCAATCAGCCCTGTCCTTAAATATCTGCTCCAGGAAGCGAGATATGTCAGTGAAAGCACTGCCGATGGAAGCACAAGGTGCCGCGTCCTGTCGAGCAGCGACCATTCCTCACCGATGCTCGACCTTCCTCCGGCCGGCAGCAATCCCGTTTTAAGAGAGAAGAGATATATCGCCATCAGGGCGATCCAGAAGACAGGTATCGATAATCCCGTTATCGAGACGATCGATAGCATATGGTCTATGACCGTTCCCTCCTTCAACGCCGAGACGATCCCGGCGATCCCTCCTATCACCAGGGCTATGACGAACGAAGAGATCATCAGTTCCAGCGTGGCAGGTATCCGTTCGATTATCATCTCTGATACTTTGCGGCCGGTGACATAACTCCTGCCGAAATCGAACCGTAGAAAAACCTGTCTGAACCAGCAGAGATATTGCGCCGCAATTGGCCTGTCAAGTCCAAAATTCTCCCTTATCCTGGCTATATCATCGCCATTTACCTTCGGGTTCGTGCTCATCACTCCGGTCGGACCACCGGGAGCGAGGTGCAGGAGAGAAAAAACGGCAAGAGATACAAGGACCACTACCGGCGGGACCAGGATCGCTCTCCTGAGGATGTATCTTATCATGACGTACCTCCGTATCCGGAGCGCCGCGAAACGGGTCTTTCCGCCGCCGCCGCGGGCGAATCATGATCCTTTGCCGGCCCGGGCAGTATCGCCTTATCTCCCCGCCTGGGGATCACCGTATCAATGCCGAGTTCTTTCTCAATCCTCTTCGACAGAGAAGCGGCGCTTTCGTACTCCCCGTGGACGAGAAATACCTTTCTGACTCCATCGATACCCGACAGCCAGCTTACAAGCTGATCCTGATCAGCGTGCGCCGAGAAAGAGGAGAATCTCATCACTCTAAGCGCCGGGGATATCCATTCTTCCCTGTGGGTCCTGCCGGATGAATACTTCAGAAGCAGAGGATCCGCTCCATCGAGAAGCCGCCTCCCGGCAGAGCTCGGAGGCTGCCACCCCACTATGCATACGAGGTTCTCCGGGTCATCGAACATCGCCGCGAGATGCCTGGGGGAATTCGCGTGATCGAGGTCCCCGCTTGAAGAGATAAAAATTGCGGGAGCATGTCTTCTCGCATGGACTTTCAACGAAGTCTTGCTTCTGACCTCTCTGAGATTTTCCGAGCGCAGGACTTCACCATGATAAAACGACCTTGCCCAACTTGAAAGATCGTCGATCCGACTCCTGTAGATATCGGAGATCTTTTCCGCCGTCGGGCTGTCAGTATAAACAAGGGTCCCGCGAGGGATGATCCCGTACGAACAGTAAAGATCTATCGCGGCTATTACCTCCTGCGTCCTTCCCAGCGTAAAAGCCGGTACAAGAACATCGCCACCTTCTTCGAGAGTCCGCGCGATGGCGCGAGCAAATTCGTCATGCCCACCCGGAAGATCGCTTCCTGTATTTCCCCTACCGGTTAATGGCCCTTTCCCCTCTTGATCGCCGGGATATTCTTTCAATAACGGCTTCTTTTCCCTTACCGTGGAACCGTATGTCGATTCGATGATTACATAATCAGCCTTTTCACAGGTCTCAGGCGGGGGGATCAGCAGAGAACTGCCTGAGCCGATGTCTCCGGAAAATACAACTTTTACCGTGTCAGGATGACTCGCTATCCAGATCTCTATAAATCCAGCTCCGATAAGATGCCCCGCCCTCCTGAACCGGAAAGATACGGGTCCCCTCTCCATGATCGTATCGAACGGCACCGGAGTGAGGCTCTCAATAGCCCTTTCGAACGAAGTTTTCGACACCTTCCTGCGCGAAAAACCCCTTCCCATCTTCAACATGATCGGAGTTATCTCCGCTGTCGCTCGCGTGCAGAAGACAGGTCCGGCAAACCCCCGTTCACAGAGACGCGGGATCAATCCGCAGTGATCGGAATGGGCGTGAGTAAGCAGGACGAATGACAATGAAGCGGCGTCGCCGGGAAGACCTTCCTCACCGGCACTTCCCAGTGCTCCGCAGTCGACCAGAAATCGTGTACCACCGGCAGTGACGAGGTGGCATGATCCTCCGACTTCCCTGGCCGCTCCGAGGAAATCGACAGTAACCTGTTCCGAGGCTGATCCGTTATGATAAATATAGATCGACACAGCCAGGCCTATGGAGAGGAGGATGAATTTCCTCTTCCATGTACCCTCGCCGGCAAGAAATGATCTTATTCGATAACGATCCACTTTAATGACCTTCTACCTTCGGAAATACCACTCGGAGGCGTTCCACGTATCTCCGGATTGAGTAGGATTGGGCCTGTAGTTGACGAGGCCAGCCGGCATGGCGTCGAGCTGCGTCACCCAGAGAAGCGCGATTACCGGCACTTCTTCAAGCAGTATCATATTCACTTCATCATATATCTTTTTTCTCTGCTCGAAACGGACAGTCCTGCTTCCCCCCGACAGCAACCGGGTCAATCTGCTGTTTCTGATCCTCGAATAGTTCTGACCGGCCGGCGGTATGAAGGCCTCCGAATAACTGCCTTCTTTCGTCGAGGGATCGGGAGGAGTGAGGAAAGCGTACAGCGCCATATCGAACTTGCCTGTATTGAGGATACCCCCCTCGTCGTAACTTCCGAAAAGGACTGTGGGATGATAATTGACGATCTCGAGCTTTATACCTATTTTCCCGAGTTGTTCCTGGAGGACTACTTCCGTCCTTTCCCTGTTAACCCTGCCGGCGGTAGTGGAGATACTCATCTTAAGCGGCCGTCCATCCTTTTCCCTGATCCCGTCGCCATCGCGATCGATCCACCCCGCCTCTCTCAAAAGATCAGCGGCTTTTTCCGGGTCGCAGGCGAATCTTTCCCTGCCAGCGTCAGTATAGTAGAGCGAGGATGGATGATCGTCTCCATACGCGGGTACCCATATCCCTTCATAGATCTTTTCAGAAAGAAGCCGGCGGTCTACAGCCATCGCGATCGCGCTTCTTACCTTTCTGTCGGAAAGGACAGGGCTGTCAAGGTTGAGATCGAGATGTTCGTTGAATAGAGCGACATTCCTGTAGACCTCGATCCCGGCAGTCTCCTTGACCGCTCTGAGCAGCATATTCGGAGCATTGTCAATCCCCATGATCTCCCCGGTCTGAAGCTGAAGCAGCAGAGAGTTTCCATCTGGAATAAATACTATTGTGATCTCGTCAAGAAAAGGTCCGTCTCCGTACCAGTCTCTGTTTGCCCTGACAGTTATATGCGACCCCGCGACCCATTCGTCGAATATGAATGGCCCTGAACCGACCGGGGCGCGATGGAAATCAAGCCCCTGGAATTCCGGTCCCAGTGAAGGAGCGAGCAGATGTGCCGGCAGGACTGATTCGTCGTAGAAACAGTCCCCCGTAAAATTAACATAGACTTCTCTGAGGTGGAAAATAACGGTATTCGGATCTGGAGTGTCGACACTTTCGACGATATCCCATCCCTGCCTCGTCTCTACATTTATATCGGGACAGACCATCACCCTCCAGCTGAATTCGACGTCGGCCGAAGTGACAGGCTTGCCATCGTGCCAGAAAGCGTCATCCCTGATATGATATGTATATGTCAGATAATCGGGAGAGATACCCCCATTTTCCACCGTGGGGATCTCCGTTATCAGATCGGGGATCAGCTCCATTTTTTCGTTATGCTTGACAAATTTACTGAAAATCAGATTGCAAACATACACTACGGCGACCATGCTGTTTACAGCTTCGTTGAGAATCTCCGGTTCCTGCTGCATGCCGATAACCAGCCGCCCTCCCTCATTTTTTACCAGTCCCTCACCTCTGCCCGCCGGTTGCCGGCCGTCAGACTGATCATTCCCAGGCGGACCACATGAAAAAGTAACTGCAGTAATAGCAATTAATAACGCGGACCAGCATCGCCCTGCCGTCATATACGCCTCCTGTCGCTGACAATAGATATTTTTTTCCATGAATACTCTATGCATGTGGCATGCCAGTACTAAAGTCACAAAAATCACTGGTTTAAAGTCCGGCTAGATGTAGGAATGCAGCCCGCCGAGAAACAGATTTCCGAGAAAACTGAGCATTATGATGCCGAGTCCCACGATCGACATCTTCGCCATCATCCTTCCCTTCCATCTTCCCCTGACATTCTGGTGCAGGACCAGCGTGTAGAAAAGCCATATGACTAGGGCGCCGGTCTCTTTCGGGTCCCAGCTCCAGAAACGCCCCCAGGCGTAGTTGGCCCATATCGCTCCGGCAAAGAGAGCGCCGATCGTAAAGACCGGATATCCTATCCTGATAGCTCCGGAAATGAGCTCATCGAGAAATCCGGTCGATACCAGGCTCTCTTTTTCGTTCTTCCCTCCTTTTCTTAAAAGCAATATAAGGGCCGCTCCCGAAGATACGAGAAAAGCTCCCTCCGAAGCGGCGGCAAGAGTGACATGTATGTAAAACCAATAGCTCTGCAGGGCGGGCATCAGCGCTGACGCGTTCTTGGGAAGCATCGACGCGATCACCAGGACCATCACGAGGACCGGGGAAACGATGACTCCGAGGATAAGCATCCTGTACCTGAATATCATCACGATCGCCCAGATCGCTATGATCCAAGACATCGTAAGTGAATATTCGAACATCGTCGCCAGGGGAGGATGCGAACTGACAGTCCACCTGGCCACAAGTCCCGCTGTCTGAAGGATAAGAGCTATTGAAAATATTACCAGGCCAGCTTTGCCGGCACTTTCCTTTTTCGATCCCGCGTAGATACTGAAAAGGATGAAAGATGAAATATAGAACCAGAACGATCCCCAGAAAAAACCGATGTCGACCTGTTGAAGCATTCATCTCTCCCTTTTCAAAGATCGATACTGACTGTCCTGGACAGCATATCCCTTATCTGTCCCTCTATCGCCTCAAATTTGCCGTGGCCGCCTACATTCCAGTTTCCAGCCGCGGCATATATTACTATCCTGTCCTTGCCAATACAGCCGTTTATGATACGGTGGTCGAAGATATAGAGCATAATCAGTCCGATGGAGGCAAGTATCATCCCCGCCCACAGGACCGGGGAACCGGGATTGGAGGTCATCTCCAGCCCGGTATAATATACCGGTTCGATATCTTCAAGGCCGATCGAGAGAAAACGGTCGAACTTCGCGTTGAATCTTGGATGAAGAGCGAACAGATAACCTTTCACGGACTTTCCATCGGCGTGAAGAATTATCTCCAGGGCGGGATTTCGCATCATCGAAGTTGCCGAATAGGGACCTTTTTCCCCCATTCTGAAATCAGGATAAAATCTCTCAGCCTCGATCGAAAAAACAGAATCGGCAGATACAGCGCTTTTTCCCGGAGTGAGGATCAGCCTCTCGCTCGATGAATCAAGGTGGACGAATCTGACCGCCGCCCTTGAAAACTCCTCGTCGCCTGTATAATAGGAGCTTTGATAAAGGCGGACTCCCTCGAAGGAAAAAGGCTTATTGACTTCGACTTCGGCTGTCCTTACTACATTTTCCTCACTGTCAATTATTGAAATAGTCGAAATATAGTCTCCCACCTGTCCTCCAGTAGAGAGCAGGATCCTGAAATCTTCGACGCGTATTGAAAACCCGCTTTTGTATAACGGGATAATATCCCCTTTTCTTCCATATACCATCTCTGACACGCCGGTTATGCTACCGGTCATCATGCCCGCCGTAATGACCACCAGGGCCACGTGAAATATAAAATTACCGAGATATTTCCATCTTCCCCTGACAGCGGAGAAAAATATCGCCCCATCGCCGTCCGACCTGGTGGTGAAAAAACCGTTTTTTTTCATGATCGAGGAGAGCGACCGGTATATCGGGTCTTTCAACTCATCTCCCTCATCGATATCGATTCCATGCTTTCTGGCAAAGTGGACCAGCGGGTCTTTGCGTCTTTCCCCCGAACCTAATGGATCGATATAAAGGATGCTAGTTCCACGTGACCCGTCAGGGATATCTCTTCTCATCCCCACGACGCCGGGTCTGAAAGATCTTAGAATAAAGCTTCTCCATCTCGTCGCGAGGCAAAGAAGGAGGACCAGGAGAAAGAGTATGAGGACACCGGTATACCAGAAAGAATGAAAGGGATCATAGACCTTCAGCCAGGTGCAGATCCTGACCGGGAACTCTCCCCACCTGGCGGTATATTCAGCAAGACGCAGATTGAAATCATTGGGAAAAAGCTCGGTAAGAAGCCAGCCTGCCGCCGTAGTGCCGAAAAGAACCGAGATGACCGATATCGCAAGCTTCTGGCTTATCACGGGATGTTTAATCTTTTCTTCAGACCGTTTCAATCCAGCCTCCATTCCGATCAGCGTAGCGGGTACAGTATATTTTATTTGCCCGGTTTATGGAAGGAAAGATATTTACTTAAAGGCGGCAAGCAGTTATATACCTTAATATACAATCAATGGACAGGAGAAAGAGATGTCTGACAGATATATTGATTCCGGAAGATCGCGTGAGCGCTGGTTCCCTGTCCTTTTTATCGCTTTACTGCTGCCGAACCTTTCCCTCGGCTGCGGAGATGATGCGCAGGTCAAGGCGATGAAAGACAGATTCGAGTCGATAAAAAAAGAAGCCGTCTCTCTGTACCTGCAGCTGCACCCGCTGAGATGTTCCCGCCTGGGGATGACTTCGGCGGATTCTCTTCTCTTTACATTTTCGAAAGAGGAACTCTCACATCAGACCGGACGGATAGAATCCCTCCTGGAGCTTTTCAGTGGCTTGAGCGCCTCCGGGCTTGGCGAATCTGAGATGGAGGAATCGTCCATTATTCTCTTCTGGCTTAGAGGGGAAGCGTTCGCGTTGAAGAAACTCCGGAATCATGAACATAATCCACTCCTGTATTGCTGGATGATCGATGAAGCCCTTTTCGGGATTCCCTCCCGTGGAGCTGCTCCTCCTGAAGAAGAATATGCCGCTTACCTCAAAAGAATAGACCAGATTCCACTGTTGCTCGACAATGCCAGATCGAATCTGCGCAATCCAGCCGAGCTGCACGTGGCAAGAGCCATAGAAAGGCTATCTGTCACTCTTGAAGGGTTCGAGGGACTTCAGCAACACATCGAGAGAAGATATGGCAGTCTGCCCGGATCGATCAGTTCTGTCGGCCGATCGGTCTCGGAGTTCAGGGATCATCTCAGGGATACTGTCCTCCCCGATGCTCATGGAAGACATATAATGGGGATCGAGGATCTTTCAGACCTTCTCAAGTATTCGGAACACCTCGACATCGATATAGACCAGTTTATCACCGAAGCTGAAAAAAGTATCAGGAAACAGCGGTCACAGCTCGCGTCGATAGAAAAAAACCCTCTCCACGCGATCGATAAGAAGGACTCGCCCCTCGGCGCACCCGAGATGCAAGGTCCGCCGGATCCGGAACCTTCGGAGGGAAAGGACCCCCATGAGGAAATAGAGACGATCCGCCTGAAAATCCTGGAACAGATCGCCGGGCAGAATATATTCGGCCGTTCCTTATCGGGAGATCCGGAGATCGTCTGGACAGACCTTCCCGCCCTGCCTGAAGACCTGCCTGTCGATCCATACCTCGTCGTCCCCGAATATGTGCCTGACAATATGACCTGGACAGTATGCGGACTTGAAAGCGGCAGGAGTAAAAATGTGCTGCTGCTCATCGACCGGCGCCTCGAGGATCTCGATTATCCGGGGATCCTCTACAGGCTTATCAGTACCATGGAACCGCTTTACAGGGCAAAATACAAGCTCTGCCGCGAGGATTCTCCCATTAAGAGGATTTTTGTTTCAAGGCTTTACCTGCTTGCGTGGAAAGCGTTGAACTACAAGGATATCACGACACTCGATCCCGACCACAAACTCAGCATACGCAAGTTGTACCTCGAAGAAAAAAATCTCGAACTCGCCAGGATGCTGATCACCCTGAGACTCCACTCTGGAAGAAGCACTGTTGATTCGAGCGTAGAGTTTCTGATGAAGGAACTCGGCATGACGAAAAAAGAGGCGGCAATGGAAGTCGCCATCGCTTCAGCGACACCATCAGTGGGATATCCCGGTCTGGCGGTCATGCTTCTTGATGATATGTCAAGAACAGCCTCATCGGTAAAACGTGATAGAAACCCCCGTAACAGGATCCGCGAGATGATGCTTGAAAACATCGGTCTACCGCTTCCGATGATAACCGGCAAGATCACGGAATGAAACAATAGCTGGACGAATGGCGTAATAGAATCAGGGCAGATCCGATGGACCGGATCCCCGGTGACGATACATTCAGACGGAGGTCTATTATGATGAGAAATACTCTTGGATCATTGATGATCGTGATCATCACAGCGCTTGCTTCATGCGGCGCGCAGGGACGCGAGATCGAAAGGGATTATCATAAGACATATGATGTCTCTCCGGGATACGGCCTGCGTCTTAAAAACGGTGACGGAAACGTCTTCATTAAACGCTGGGACAAGGATGTCCTAGATATAAAAGTGGAATACCTCGCGGAATATAAATCAATAGGCGCGGGCGAGAGGGATTTCAAGGTCAACTTCAGGACAAAGAATGACATTATCGAAGTGACCGAGGTCGAGACGAGCACGCCGGTCATCGGGTTTCATATCTTCAATATAAAAGAGTACAGCTATACTATCTTTGCGCCCGATTACCTGACTCTCGAGATAAACGGAGACGATGGCGAGATATATATTGACGACTGGCGCGCAAATATCGAGATCTCATTAGATGACGGCGCCGCTGTCCTGAGAGGTATTGAATGCGATCAGACTATCATCAGTATCGAGGATGGCGAACTCAATATCGGGGATCACAAGGGTAATCTTGAAATCGATTATGATGATGGCAGAATCGAGATATTCAGATGTTCCATTCCCGAATGCATCATTCGCGGGGAAGACGGCCCTCTGAGTATACGTGACACCAAGGGAGATTTCGATATAGAACTCGATGATGGTGATGCCGATATATACAGGCTGCTGACTGAAAACCTGCATTACCAGGGTGGCGATGGCGATCTCGAGATGGAAATCCTCAGGATTGATGATATTGATATTGATATAAGAACGGACGATGGCGATATAGATCTCGATCTCGAAGAGGGCATATCGGCTAAATTCTCGATAGATGTCGATGACGCGAGGATACGGATCGATCTCCCCTCCGGAACGATTATCGAAAAAGATGAGAACTGGGTCTCCGGGAAGCTCCGCGATGGAAAAGGAAGGATACGTATACGGACTTCGGATGGAAATGTCAATTTAAGAGAGATCCGATGACCGTCATAATCCGGGCCGGTCCGACCTGTAGACTATTTCTCCTCCTATGACAGTGGCGACCACCTCTATCCGGGGAATCAACTCAGGTTCGATCTTCATTATGTCTTCGGAAAGAACGACAAAATCTGCCAGTTTCCCCTTTTCGATCGACCCACGGTCCTCTTCCTGGTGGACGGCCCACGCCGCATCGAGAGTGAAAGCACGCACCGCCTCTTCGATATTGAGACATTCGCATCCTCTCCATCCGCCTTCCGGCTTATGCTCCAGGTCCATCCGCGTGACGGCGGCATAGATACCGAGCATGGGATCTATTGATTCAACTGGAAAATCTGAACCGCCCGGTATCCTGCATCCCGCCGAGATGAGGGTCCGCCACGCGTAGGCTCCCTTGATCCTTTCCGGTCCAAGCCGGTCCCGGGCCCATCCCATATCCGAAGTACAGTGAGTGAACTGCATCGAGGGGACTACACCAAGCCTCGCGAACCTCCCTATATCGTCGGGAGACAATACCTGCGCGTGCTCGATCCTGTCTCTCATATCCTCGAGACCATCGGCGTTCCTTACCTTTTCGAACTGATCGAGTACCATCCGGTTTCCCCTGTCTCCGATGGCATGTACTGCGACTGGAAAACCCTTGCTGTGACAATTTACGATCCCGCGATAAAGTTCGCCCGGGTCTGTGACGAGCAGTCCCCTGTTTCCCGGATCATCAGAATAATCATCTATCAGGGCAGCGCTTCTCGCTCCAAGCGATCCGTCGCTATAAAATTTTACGCCTGCTACTTCGAAATGATGGCCAGCAAATCCCCTCATCGGGCCCTCATCGAGCAGACTGTCCAGAGATACCTCGTTGTTCTGGTAATATACCGTCAACCTGACAGGAAGTTCTTCCGCTATGTACATCTCCCGGTATATCGAGGCCGTTTCGGCCGAGATCCCCATTTCATGCACGCCTGTCAGGCCGACCGACAGGCATTCCAGCGCCGCTTCCCTGTAAAGCCTCTTTTTCTCATCCCTTCCCGGAGAGGGGATCTTCACTCTGACCAGTTCCAATGCTTCATCTATCAGCAGACCCGTCGGCTCTCCGTCACTGCCATGGATGATCTTCCCTCCTGGAGGATCTGGAGTATTCCTGTCTATACCTGCAAGGACCAGGGCCGGCGAATTGACGATTGCCGCGTGCCCGCACACCCTTACCAGAAAAACAGGATTGCCGGGAGAGATCTCGTCGATCTCTTTCTTTCCCGGGAAATGCTGATCGCTCCAGTCGTTCTGGTCCCATCCACGCCCTTTTATCCACTCTCCCTTTTCAAGTCTTCGAGCCCTGTCCGACACCATAGCGGATATTTCGACCAGCGACGACGTGCCGGTCAGATCGATCGACTCCCGGCCAAGAGCATATCCGTTGAAATGAGCGTGCGCGTCGACCAGGCCGGGAATGACGCACAACCCCTTCAGATCGTATCTTTTCGTCGCCGCGTTGCATAATCCCGCCAGTTCCTCGCTGCTGCCCGCGGCGATGATCCTGTCGCCACTTATCGCGACTGCCTCTACGACATGGCCAGCTGCTTTCATCGTATAGAATTGTCCGTTATAATACAGACTTTCCACCCTTTCACGCTCCTTCCGATGCGGATCAGCCGCCATTGCCGTCTCTGCCAGGCGGGATAAAATGAGCCCCGCGCAGATCAAGATCCATATGGATCTTCCCATCACATGCTCCTTCGGTTTTGATTCCATGATCGAGTGAATATGACACTACTCCGTATACAACTGCTTGATAACGCCCCAGGTCGATTCCCTGACAGCCACGCCGGAACATCCAGGCGCGGAAGTGAAAGCACCCAGATTGACACCGCAGCTGTTATTCGCCGCCCAACACGGTGAATCGACATGAAGATAGTAAAGGCCCGGTGAATCGCCAGCTTCATAACAGAAACGAGGCATCTCGAAAAAATCACCAGCGCCCTGGGCGCATCCATCATAGTCGACCGTATTCTCCCATAAATCGTTACAAGTGATGATCGATGCCCCGCCCGTGCAGGCGATGCCGGTCTGCTGCCTGTAGAGGATATTGTTGCTTATCGAGACATTCCCCCCCGATACGCTGATACCTGTCCCTCCCTCGACTATTGTCATGTTTCTTACGGTAATACCGCTTCCTCCCTCGATACTGACTCCCGTATCACAGCTCTCGATCAGGTCGAACGATATCTCGGGGGCAGACGATGTGCCGGTGACTCTTATTCCCGCAACCGATCCGGAGAGAACAAGGAAACTGACCATCGGAGAACAGTCATCCACAAGTATGCCTGTCTCAAAACCGGTCGGCTTGATCCCCCATATCGCGCATGTGAAATTCACATTTCTCAAAGTGAGGCATGTGCCGATGCCAGGTTCGGGAGATTCAATGACGGGGATCCCATCACCCGATATTATCCAAATGTTCTTTCCATCTATTACCAGTCCAGTTTCGTAATACGTTCCGCCGTTCACCCTGACGCGGTCCCCTTCCACTGTCGAATCGATCGCTGCCTGGATCGTCGGAGCATCGCCCGATCCATCATCGTTGACTGTCCATATCTGTTGAGCGCCGGCGGATGAAAAGGACGAAAGGATCAACAACAGCAGTAACAAGTTCTTCAACGTCATGACACACCTCTTATAAAGGATATTTGTTCGATTATATCATATTATTCAAACAGGGGTCGAGTCGAAATCGAAGGCGGAAACATGGTGGTCTCCCCTTTCGAAGAGGGGCTGATCCCGGGCTTATCACAAAAATATCGTTATACTTGCCCGCACGGCCATGATACATTATTATCCTGTTATGTCAGGAACGAAAGGAAACGGAAATTAGTATGCAATACCAGTACCGAAGGAACCCATATTCAAACCTTTTTGGAAACAGCGTCGTAAACAAGATAGTAATAGCCAACGTAATAGTCTTTTTCCTGCAGATAATACTGTCAAGGACCGGTTTCCAGGATTTCTTCGCTCTCTACCCCAGAGATGTCATCTTCAAGGGGTATATCTGGCAGCTGGTCACCTATATGTTCCTTCATGGCAGTCTTTCCCATATCTTTTTCAATATGATCGTCATCTGGATGTTCGGCACTACTCTCGAGCAGGTATGGGGAAGCCGCCGTTTTCTTAAATATTACTTCATCTGCGGCCTGGGCGGCGCTGTCTTCAGTTTTATCTTCTCCTTCAACGTTCCAGTGATCGGTGCCTCTGCGGCTGGATACGGTATCCTCCTCGCCTACGCCGTTCTCTTTCCATATAACCAGATATATATTTGGGGGATCATCCCGATAAGGGCCAGGACTCTCGTCATCATCCTCGGAGCGGTCTCTTTCGTCTTCGGAATAGCCGGCGGGGGAATAATAGCCCATTTTGCCCATCTTGGAGGAATGGCCGCGGGACTTATCTATCTCAAGAACGATCACAGAAGCAGAGGATTTTTCTCCTGGCTATCGAGATTATGGGACAGATTCCCGCTGAAGATCAGCTTTGAAAAAGACCAGGATGACAAACGAGGCGCGGCGGCGAATGACGCCGATAAAATCGATTCGATCCTCGACAAGATCTCGGAGAAAGGTTATGAGAACCTCTCGGAGACCGAAAAACGGATCCTTGAGCGCTATTCGGACAAGGGAAAAGACCTCTGATCACAGTCATATCGACCAGCGACTTCCGCAAATCCAGACCGATGCAAGCTATTGCGTAAGGGATTTGACCGCGTAGGCGAGAGCTTCCTTTTCCTCTTCACTGAGGTCACGAGTAGGGTTCCCGTCCTTGACCTCGAGCGCGTACGCCCGTGTCGAGTTTCTTCCGACAAGGTTGGTCAGGATCAGTCCGTTTTTCTCAAGAGTCAGAAAGCAGATCGAATAACTCTGCATGCCCCCGATATCTTCGAAAGCGTTGAACTTGACTATACCAGTACCTCTGTAACACCTGTCGAGACTGCTGAATATTTTTCTGATCTCCTCGGAATGCCCCCTGATGTATTCACGGTTCTCATCGACACCCTTGAGAAGTTTCTCAAGAGACTTCTCGGTACCGGAACTCTTGTGAAATTGAGCCATTTCGCCGAAAGGTTTTCTCATCCTTCTTATTTCCAGCAGCATGAATATTACAGATGCCGCGAGAAAGAGCGACAGTATTGCCGATGAGAGCACGATGGCATTGAGATTCTCGGCGATCATTCCATTTAGATCCAACTGAACAGCCTCCCCAGGGTAAAGTTCGATGAGACCGAGACTACTTCACGAAGCGTCTGTATGTAAAGAATTATTTCCCTGCCGGAAGATAAGAAGAAATATCAACTCTCCATAACTGCAAGGCCGATGCCGGTCTGCTGCCGGAAAAGAAAAAAGGCACGTACCGGAAGGGAAGATCAGCGTTACATGCTCCCCTATCCCCGAACGGGCCCTTATAAAAAAATGCCGAGGGCGGGACTTGAACCCGCACGAGATCTCTCCCACTACCCCCTCAAAGTAGCGTGTCTACCAGTTCCACCACCTCGG